>JAMOBH010000066.1:0-20768 GCA_039908085.1 Magnetococcus sp. YQC-5 | reverse complement strand
AACAACATGTTTCTCCATAGCTCATGCTCCTTGCTTGTGTTAAATCAATTCAACAAGGAGCATAGATGATTATCACAAACCAATCAAGTCAGCATGGTTGCTCCACTAGGGCAGGGGGACGTAACCGGTATGCAGCAGGATTTCCCGCGCTTCCGGTCCCTTGACCCAATCCAAAAACTGTTTGACCTCTCCCTGAGGCTCTCCCAGTGTGTAAAGGTACAGGGAGCGTGACAAAGGATAGCTCTTGTCCAACGTGGAAGCCGCCGTGGGCGGAACACAAGGTGCGTTCGCCCCAGGGGATTTGGCAATGCAAAGCGTTTTGACCTGCCCGGTAATGAAGGCCATTCCGGCATAGCCAATCGCGCAGGGGGTTTGCGCAACTTTGCCTATCAGCGTGTCTGAACCGTCCGTACTCACCAGTTGGGAATCAAAATGTTCATGTTTGGATAAAATGGCTTGGCGAAAAAAAACATAAGTTCCTGAATTGTTTTTGCGACTGAGGGGTGTGATCTTCTGGTCAGGACAACCAGGAACCTTGACTCCAAAATCGCTCCAGCGTGCCTCATGATCGTTCTTGCCATAAATCTGCATCAATTGGTGCAAAGAGAGACCGTTGACCGGGTTGCTGGCATGCACGACCACAGAAACAGCATCCAGGGCCACCACATGTGCAATCGCACTCTTGCCAATATGCTTTTTGGTCAAGAGTTGGATCTCTCGTGAGCGCATGGGACGACTGGCCGATGCAATTTCAACGTGACCGTTGATCAGTGCTGCAATCCCATTCCCAGTACCGCCGCCGGTCACCTCAACGCGCAGATGGGGTGATGTTTTTTGATAGGCGTATGAAAACTCTTTCAATGCCTTGGTCAAGGTATCAGACCCCTTGACACGGATGACCACCGATGCCTGATCGCTCCCATAAGCCCTGTCCCAGGGAGCAAGCAAGAGAAAACCCAGCAGAACGATAAGAAATGCAGGGGAATGTTTCAATTGAGTGCTCCGCTTGCAAAAACCAGCACATCCTGATCCACTCCGCATGGGATATACAACCCTGTAGCCAGGGATTCTTCATCGAATTCCTGCGCAATGACCCAGATTTGGGTGATTTTGTCACTGATGCGCAACAAGGCGTCCAGGGATTCCCGGCAGCGTTGCCGATCAAAATAAGCAAATGGTTCATCCAAAGCCAGAAAATGGACGCCCCCGGTGCGCGTGGCCAAAGCCTGGGCCAGGGCCATGCGGACCGCCAGAGTCAATTGTCTTCGAACTCCGGTGGAAATCTCCTCCACCTGGACAAAATCGTTTTTGGCCACGGAAAAAACCGTCACATTCAGATCGTCATCGATGCGCAAATGGCGGTAGCGACCCTGGGTGAACAACGGAGCGGTCCGGGAAATGAATCGATGCAACTCGCCATTGAAATGCGACGACAGCACGACACTCGTGCCTTTGAGCAACTCCCTGGCTACACGACGCACTTCCATGGCACGGGTGTCAAGTTGATTCTCGGCTTGCAACGCGGTCGTGGTGGCATGCAAACGCGCATTTTCCTGACGTCTGGCTTGTTCTTGTTCAATAGTTTGTTTCAACGTGGCAACGGATGCCAGATCCAAGGCGTGTTCCTCCTGGGCAAGGCGGAGTTGCTCGCGGGCTTCCTGGCGGCACAGGGTGTTTTCCTCTTGAAACGTCTTCAACCGTTTGCCCAAACCACCCATGTAAGCCAACAAGGATTTCTCATCCAGAAAGGGACGCCCCTCTTCTTGTGCCCAGGCTTGCAGGTCGGTTATCCAGGGAGTGGATTCCATGCCAGAGAGAATCTCCACCTGATGTTCCAGGGAGCGGTTGGCTGCGTCATGGATGGTGTCAACCGTACTCTGGGCCTGTCTGGCAAAGGCTGTCAGGCGCGTTTTGGTGGCCTGGTTCTCCGTGACTTGTCTGCCGGTGCGAAAGCGTCCTGCCAGACTCCAAATGGCCAGCAGCGCAAAGAAAATGGCTGTCGGCATGAGAATGATGCTATGGGATGTCTTCCATAATGGGACATATTGGGCCAGAAGTTCCATCAGCCCTGGCGCGAATGCCGCATTCTGCTGCTGATACAATACCACTCCGACCCCGATGCCGAACACGATCCCCATGATCAGGGATAAACTGGCGGCCAGACCCTGATGACGGTGACGACGGGTCAATTGCTCCAGTTTGTGATCCAGATCCGCAGACTGCGCAGCATAAGTCGCGTCAGGCTGCGTTGGCGTATAACCAGGAGATCCCAGCCATTGAAGCAGTCGCTGTTGTTCTGCGTTGACCAGCGAAAGTATAGTCGACAGGCTCCCCAAACGGTCGTTCAACTGGGTCAGCCATTGACGCAAGGTATCTGCCGGGGAGGTCTCCATCTCGACATGGCCTCCCAGACAAATGCTTTCAAGTTCCTTGAGGGCGAGATCCATCTGGCTGCAGCGGCTGTGCCAGCCCGCGATGCCTGTATCCAAAGTGGTGTTGGCCATGCGCGTGGTGGCTGCTTCAACCCGTTTGGCGGCCTGGACCAAAGCCACATCAAAGCTCTCCCAGCGTTCGATGGTGGAGGCCGATCCGTTTGCCTTGCTTTGTGCAGTACTCAATTGGCCCTCCATCACACCCAGGGCCGATTCAATAACGTTCAATTGGTTGATCTGATCAAACAAATCATGGATGCGCCCCGTGCGTTTGGCAATGGAGGCCTCTTTTTCATTGTTTTCGTTGAGCAGACCCAAACTCACTTGTTCCAGGAGAGCCATTCCGGCCAGCTCTTTGACCATTTCGCCAGGACGTGAATGGGCATGGCGTCCGTGGGTGAGATACAGAGCATTGGTAAACTGTTCGTAATCAAATCCAACCACTAAAGCAGCAGCCTCATTGACAGCCTCGACGCCCTGGGCCACAGGGGTTTCCTGATCCAGTCTCAGCAGTCGTGCCCGTTGGACTTCGTCGGCGTCGAAGTAGCGGAACAGAGAATATTCGATGTTGTCAGATCCCAGAAAATCCAGAGTGACTGAGGCTTGTTCACACCCCCATTTGACGGCCTTGACCGCCAGATCAGGGGTCAGGTTGGACGTGCGGCCATAAATGGCCAGGCAAATGGTCTCAAGAATGGCGGATTTGCCGGATTCATTGGGACCGGCAATCAGAATGCGACCTTGCTCAGGCAAGCCATTCAGGTCCAATGCTTTGTAGCGCAAAATATTTTCAGAGCGGATGCGCCGGATGATCATGCGTGGTTCTCCTTGCCAAAACGAAGGGCACGCAAACGGTTCAGGATCAATGTCCTGGCATCCTGGTGCAAGGGTTCATCGAAGTGTGGATCGGTCTGACGTCGTCGTTCGATCTCTTCCTGGCTGAACGCATCAAAGACTTGAATGGGGTCTTGGATGCGGAATTCCGCATGGATTCCAGACGCATCAGTGGGATTCATCGGTTCACCTCGTGGCATGGTCGCGGCTTTGATTGGGTTGGTTTCTGGGACATATTAATCTGTCCATGGCTGTGGGTAAACCCGCTATGTTGGTCAGGCATGCATTATTGGAAAACTGGTGGGACTGGGGGAGGGAGCCACTTTAGGATTGGGCTGGGGTAGGCTGCGGCAGGGGGGGTTGGGTTGGCTGAACTGTCAGATTTGATTTTTTTACAAAATTAGATTAATATTTTCAGGAAGATGCTTTGTATCATTTTCAGAATCTTTCTGCGTGGCTGCGTTACAGCTTGAATTTTTAAATTTTTTCGTACTTTCCAACTCCATTGACCAATCCCTTAACCATTCTTGTACTGTTGCATCATGTTCTGCATATTTTTTTGCAGGTATTATAGCATCATTATCGATACAAGGATGGCAAATCAGCAGTGGGTTGTTGATTTCATCAATAAACGCATTAATTAAATTTATGCATGGATCAGGCAAAACTTCATGTCTGTTGATAATCGCATCTTCAGCAATTTCAAGAGTATTATCCATTGCTGTATCCAGCCAGAATACGGGATACATGCGTCCATCAAGAACACCTTTCAGTTCTTTTCTTCCCAGTATAGCGCAATTTGGGTTCTGAAAAATCATCTAAATTGTCCAGGTTATTTTTACTGTTCTTTTGAACGCTTGAAAGTATGAACGCCAATTCAACAGAAATCGGCATTTGTCTTTGTGAAGACAAGCCGCACAAACGAAAACCAATATCCATGGAAGGCCCAATAAAATCTAAAAAAGCATTTATTTTTTCTGGATTTTGTTTTGAATAATAATCATTTAATTTGTTGAACATTGATGTGAGTACGTTGGACCTGATTGTACCATTTTTTGATAATACTTTGTTTGGATCAGACTCAAGCACAATTTCAGTATTAATGACAGGAAAACTGGCTGTCCAAGCCGTCATTTTTACATCTAATGAAGGAAATTTGTTTCGCAGATCATTACGAAAAAATTTTGCTGCTTCTATCCAGGCACGCACGGCCAAGCAGACTTGATAGCTGTCAAGCATTAATTGACTGTATATCAATTCATCTCCGGCAGCTTTCCAGAGTTTTGGGGGATCCAGATCATGCCGACCCAAATTATTAAGTATTGTGTTGGCCAGGCACCATTTTTGAGCAAAAAGATGTTGAAAACTATGGTAAAACTCCAGCATGGGGTCGCGCCACCCCGTTCTGCACTCTTTTATAATGCGTCCCTGTTTAAGGGCTGTAGATCCAATCAGATCAATACTTAAAAATAATCTTGATCTTGAACGAAAACATTCTGGAATAGGGATAATCGTTTCGCCATTCCTTGGAGTATTCGATTGGCTGTCGTTGGCGTTCATGGTGTACCCAAGCCTAAATAATTGGCCCGAATTTCCGCATCTGACCGTGATACACCAAAATGTGCTGCAACCAGTTCAAGGTTGCCTTTTCTTTTATTGAAAATAGTTTTAAATATTTCTTCAGGCATGACAAACCCGGCAGCAAACCAATTGGCTTCCCATTCAACCCTGCCATCTCCAGCACGGGTGCAAACCATGGGTTCTAATTGTTCATTATCTTTTTTAATTATAAAATAATGCAAAACATAATGCCCAAGCTCATGTGCAACTGTAAAGCGATCACGATTGGCACTGGTATATTTTGATAAATAGATTGTAAAATTCCTGATTGAATGGATTATCATTGATCCGCTATCCCCGGCTTCGAGATCTGATGGAGCACGATATTCAATCGTTCCTCCTGCTTTTTTTATGGCAGCAGTTATATCTCCATTGGGTTTATAACCCAATTGTTGCGCAATTTGGGTCCCAAGTTCATATACTTCTTCTCGTCGATAGTTTCCGGCTTTTGGGGAGGGCATTGACGATCTCCTTATTTAAACTTTTTTGTAAAGATCTGTATTATGCTATAAATTTTTTAAAAAAAACATGTAAAATGTTTCTGTGATTCCTGAAATTTGGATCATGAAAATGATCTGTTTGTCAACCCTGTTTTGTTTCATTAGTGTCATGCTACCTTGAGGAGCTTTCAAAGTCAAAGATAATCGACACGGCTTGTCACCTTGAGCCGGGCGAAAGCTGGCAATGCTGCTTGATTTTGGTTTTTGTCATGCGATTTTTATGGTTGATTTATCTTTTTGAATGGGGTCCGAAACACTCCCAGATCGTCGGAATCGACTCGAAATCCTTGCGTCGCAACAGGTTGGGGGGGAGATGAAAATGAAACGTCTGCTCCAGCATGGCCACGAGTTCCACTATGCTCAGTGAATCCAATACACCGCCAGAAACCAAGTGTTCCCAGTCAGAGGCTTCGATCAAGGGATGGATCGTCTTGATCTTTTGTCGCATCAACGCTTCAAACTGCTCATAGGTTCCATCCCAGACCTGTGTTTCTGGAGGGGGGGTATTGGGTGTCAGATCCAAATAGCCAAAATGGATCCCCAACCGTTCCAATAAAACCCCTTCATGCGTGGGATCCAAATGGGCTTTGTCACACAACAGAGCAGTATCCAGATAACCGTTTGCTCCAAGTGCTGGGGTGCAGACATCGATAAAATGGATCATGCATTCCGTACAAATCACGGACATGGCCTGATAGAACTCCTTTTGCCACCGATAACGGGCTTCTGGAGATCCCAGTATGGGCCACAGGGGGTCACCATTGTCGATATTCTGCGGATGGGTGGGAATTCCGGTCATATAGGCCAGACGGCCCGGCCAGATCTTCCGCAAAGTCTGAAAAAATTCCCGATAGGCTTCCACAGACTGCCGAATGCGTTCTCGTGGGTCTGGGGCCACTGGGAAAATCGAACGGCATTCCGGTTCACCGCATTGCACGATGATGATATCTGTTGTTTGAAGGCGTGGAATGAGTTTGGCAAAAAATGGTAATGATTGTTTCCAATTTTCCGACCACAACAGCCCCAGCCAATGGGCGTGAATGCGTTGATAGCGGTTGTGATGGCTGCTGGGTGTACTCCAGAAAATCCTTACATGACTGTCGCCAATCAGATGCACCTCGGTTTGACTGGCTGTCAGGTAGCGACGCGAATTCTCCAGGCGGGCCATTTTGCCACTGGAAGTCTTGAGCAACCAGTTGCGCGGCAGACAAGCCACTTCGCAGCGCATGTCAAACTGGGCGTCAAGTTCCTGTCGCAAGGTCTGACATACGGTGAACTGTTCCTGTGGGGATAAATAACGGACCGGTTCAAACAATACCTGTACTTGTTCGGAATCCACGGTTTCATCCAGTCGTCCCATGACCGACACCCGGCCTGCGTGGACTTCCGGGTGACGATGCACCACTTCTTCGACATCTTGAGGATGAATATTTTTTCCATTATGAATAATCACATCTTTGGTGCGACCTGTGACAAAGAGTTCTCCGTTGTAAAGAAAACCAAGATCCCCGGTGGGCAACCAGCCATCTTCACGCAAGGGAGGATGGCCATGATATCCCGATACCGCGCATGTTCCTTGCAGCAGGATCTCGCCGATCTCCTCTTCGGGGTTGCGGGTGGCGGTTTGTATCGATACCCCTGGCAGTACTGGACCGCAACTGAAAATGGCCGTCATGTGATTCTGTTCGTTCGTGTTGATCGGTTCGCCTGCGGTCAGTTCTCCCAGAACGCGCAAGCGACGTCTGGCCAATGCCATCCGGTCTATGAGCAGAGCCTTGGGCGGTCTGCCCAATGGGGTTTGCGAAACGGCAAAGACATGTTCGGCCAGGGCATAACAGATGCTTAACTGGGCTGTTGGAATCTTGAACGTTGATACGAAACGGTTGAAGGCTGAAACAGATACGGGTTCGGAGCAATTTATAAATGAACGGACTCGGCTTAAATCATAGGATCCGCCGGTTCTGGCCAATAATGAAAAGGCAAAATTCGGCAACCAACAGAGTGTTCCGTGTTGGTGGGCCATTACTTTTAATAGCCAGCTTGGATTGGCAGCCCATTCAAAGGTTTCCAGGAGAGTCAGGGGGGTTTTGGTGAGCAGGGCTAACAGAAATACACCGACCAATCCCATGTCGTGATACAGAGGCAACCAACTGATGATGTGATCTTGTGCAGGGTTCAGGTTTAATGTTTTGCTGTAAGTTTCTATTTGGGTTGTCAACATGCGCGGAGTCATGGCAACCGCTTTTTGCAGTCCTGTGGTCCCTGAACTGCACTGCAAAAATATCGGTTTGTCTGGGGAGAATGGGGGCAGGGGGATGGATGAGGGAATGAAATCGTGAGCAGGGTCTGTTGGTGAGAGCAGTTCCGGGCAGATCTGTCGTTCCTGTTGTTCGCCAACGAACAGACATCCCTGGAACCGTTCGGTATAATTGGTCAATTTGCGTTGATAATCGTCTGCTTGTATTTTACGACTGGGATGGGAGAGGAAGACGGGCCATTTGCCTGCCATGAGTGCGCCAAACCAGGCAGCCGTCATGGAAAAGGTCATGCGACCAAAGATGGCAATGACTTGTTCCGGGTGGGTTTGAAAACGTATGGCCCAACGTCGTATTTCGAGGAGGAAACGATTGGAATCCACTTCTTCCACGGCTCCATCTATTGAGACATGGAGAGTAAAAACCCGATAGTTGGTAGTTTCCAGGTTGGCAAAAAACGATTCCAACATGTTTGATTATGGCTCCTTGTTTATTGACATGGCATCATTTTGGATTTTACGGATGGGGTCCAGGGGCGAGAGCCACTGGTGGGGTTTGGGGCGAGAGCCACTATCAATCCACTTCACAATCCATTTCATCATTTTTTCATCAACACGCTTTTAAAACTGACTTGGTTTAAAGGGGAATCTTGATTTGGTATTCATCTTGCTTATTGTGCCAACAAAAGCACCCTCTCCATCTTCATGAAGGATGAAAAACATGCACAAGTTTTCCTCCACCTTGCGCAGCACCGCCCAACAGGTGGCACAATTGCGTTTTCACATCCAGGAACCTGGGTGTCCAGGCTACGATTTTCATTATCATCTACCCGAACGGATCGAATATGTGGTGGGTCGCGTCAGTTCACAGTGTGGATTCGATGTGGTACAGATTCAACTGCAAGATCTGCGGGTTTCCAGGCTTCACTGTCGGATTTTTTTTCATTCCCAGGGGTGCTGGATGATTGAGGATTTGCGCAGTACCAATGGCACCTATATCCGTCACCCCGACGCCCCTTTGGAAGCTTGGCAAGAGATTTTATGCGTCACGGCGTTGCCTCTGGAAATCGACATTCGGGTTGGGGGAACTTTTCTGGCCATGCGTCCGATCACCCAGGGGCCTCCAGTCCGCCACCCCCGCAATTATTGGCCTCTGCACTCCAGACAGGCGGCTTGAGATTGATTTGATATCTGTGATTTTGTGAAGGTGATTCTTAGTGGCTCTCGCCCCTGGACCCCACCAGGGGCTCTCGCCCCTGGACCCCGCTAATAAAATCCCACTTATTTTAACCACTCCCCCAAAATTCTGACCAATTCCACCCCATCCGCCCGTTCCATGCCATGATTGGTGCCAATGGATACCGAAGTTGCCGCATCCTTCAAAGCAGCCACCTTGCCCATGTCCTGACTCCAAACCGGCACCATATTGTCCCCAAACAAAGCAAAAGAGTCCTTTCGCACCAAAGAGACATAACGGGCCTTGGGATGGGTTTGACGGTTCAGCCAATACAAAAAACTGCCAGGTCGTTCCCGAACCAGATCCTCATACAACTGTCTGGAGCGATTCACCGTATCCGCCCCCATCATGGGAGCCATCATGGCCATGGGCGTTGAAGCCAACAAACCCGCCACCTCGGCCTTGTCCGTGCCCAAATGCGGCGAGGCAATGGTGATCAAACCATGAATGTCCAAACCGCCATTCCGCACCATGGTCAAACGAGCCACCACACCACCGGCAGAATGACCAATCAAGACAATCTTGTCCGTGCCTCGATGTTTCCTGATGGCCAACACCACCTCTTTCAGTTGTTGGGCCTGCATGACCAATGGGGCTTCAGAAGGGAGATCTGCCAGATAATAACCCTGTTTGACCACACCAGGGGTCGCCGCCTTGAAATCAATGCCCCTCGCACCAGCCACCACCGTTCCGCCCCGTTCCCAACCTGCGGCTTCCAAGGCACTGGTCACACCACTACGATTCCAGGCATCCTCGCCACTGAAATAACCATGAATCAAAATCACGGCATCGGCCCGCGTCTCCTGGTGGAACCCAAACAAAATCATCATCATCATCGCCAGCATTCTCAGGAAGAGCATTTCGACACCTCGCAGGTCAGGGCTGTTTTTCCAATTCCTTGAGAAAAAAACTATGGAAATCCGTCTCTTCCGCATCAGATCCCCGCTGCGGATTGAATTCCGAATTGGAAGCCGTGCGCCCCTTGATTCCGGCAGTCGGTTCCACATTCGAATGGGCCGGACGATTGCGTTCCATTTGACGGTACAGGTGAAACAATACCGGATGAGAGATGCTGATCATGATGCCCTCGCTATGAATCAAAATGGGTCTGTCTTGGGATCCTCCTTTTTTGCACCTTCTGATTATTAATCGTCCAAACGAGTCGTTTTCATGACTCTTTTTTGTTCTGCTCCAGAATTACCCGTGCGATGTGACCGGGTGCGATCTGATAGTCATTCATCCGCATGGTATACAAACCCCGTCCAGAGGTGATCCCATTGAGGAGGGTGCCATAATCCAACACCTCGGCCATGGGCACCACAGCATGGACCGTCTGACTGCCACCGCCTTTGGAAGTCACTCCAGAGACACGACCGCGCCGACTGTTGAGATCCCCAATGACATCCCCCAGGACATCATCCGGGACCGTCACCTCCAGGGCCATGACCGGCTCCAGCAAAACCGATTCCCCATCTGCAAGCCCTTTCTTGAAGGCCATCGCCCCTGCGGTCTTGAAGGCATGATCCGACGAATCCACTGTGTGAAAGGAACCATCCACCAGGGCCACCAGGATATCGACTACAGGATATCCACCCAGTATACCCTGTTCCATGGCCTCATGGATGCCCTTTTCCACCGAGGGGATGAACTGGCGGGGAATCACACCACCGACGATCCGGTTTTCGAATACCAGACCGGCATCACGTGGCAGGGGTTCCATTTCCAGCCAGCACTCGGCAAACTGGCCCCGGCCTCCGGTTTGTTTTTTGAGACGTCCCTGTACCCTTGTTTTTTTGCTGATGGTCTCGCGAAAAGGGGGTTTGGCCATTTTCAAGGTGGCGATCCCTCCATACTTGCGTTTGAGGCGATCCAGAGCCACCCGCAGATGGGTTTGTCCCATGCCGGAGAGAATCCATTCATGGGTTGCCGCATCCCGATGGAGATGCAAGGTTGGATCTTCTTCAGTCAGTTTGTCCAGACCCAGTCCCACTTTTTCCTCGGTTTTGGCATCCATGGCCACGGCAAACGAATGGGAAGGGGGCAGGAACGTGACCCGTTCATACCGGATGGGATGATCCAGGGCACACAAGGTATCTCCGGTGTGGGTGTGATCCAGCTTGGCGATGGCCCCCATCTCTCCGGCATTCAAACGTGAGATTGGGATCATCTCCTTGCCCTGGAGACGAAACAGATGTCCCCCTTTTTCCTTGCAGTTGCGATCTGCGTTCAAAAAGGGGTGATCGGCCTCGATGACCCCGGAAAAAACCCGGATCACGGTCAATTTCCCGGCAAATGGATCCATGATGGTTTTGAACGCCACAGCGGAAAAGGGTTCCTCGCGTGCAGGGGAGCGGGCGATGATCCGGGTGGAGTCCATGGGATCCACACCCTGAAGAAATTTGAGTTTGGTTTTGTCCATGGGATTGGGCAGGTATTCGGCCATGCCATTAGCCAGAGAACGCACGCCGATATTGGCCAACCCGGAACCACAATACAACAGCAGCAGGCGGCGGGTCATGACAGCCTGTTTGAGACCTTGATGCAACTGTTCCAGGGAAGGTTCTTCCCCATGGCTCAGATAGTTTTCCAACAAGGTGTCATCGGCTTCGACGATTTTTTCCACCAGTTGGGTGCGATAGTATTCGGCATCGGCCCGGACTTCTTCCGGGAGGTCGATCTGGCAGAAAATCCCGTTTTTGGCGGACCAGGCGGTCATGGGAATGAGATCCACGATCCCGCGAAATGCTTCACCCACTCCGATGGGTATGGTGAGGGGCAGGGCGGTCACGCCCAGTTTGCTTTCGATATCTCCCAGGACACGGATGAAATCGGCCCGTGGTCGATCCAGCTTGTTGATGAATCCGATCACCGGAACCATGGCCTCTTCGGCCATGGACCAAAGTCGGATATTTTCGGGTTTGACCCCGAATCCCCCGGAAAAGATCATGACCGCACCTCCCACCACGTTGAGTACCCCGCGCGTGGCTTCGAGGAAATCGATGTAACCAGGGGTATCCACCAGATTGAACCACCGTTCCCGCCATATATAGTGCCCCAGATGGGGGGTGATGGTGATGCGCCGTTCGATCTCTTCCGGCTCGGAACTCATCACGGTGGTGCCTTTTTCCACATCGCCGCGCCTGACAATGGCCTCGCCATTGAACAGCAGGGATTCGGCCAGTGTGGTTTTACCCCCTCCGCCATGGGAGATCAGGGCGACGTTGCGGATCAAATGGATTTCAGGGTTGGTCATGGAAAGTCACCTCATGGGATGGGATTGGCAAGCGTCTCAACCATCAGCTTGCTCTGATACACCAAATTGCCCTGTTGTCTTTTGAGTTTAAGGCTTTTTTGTGGCGCATCGGAATGTCTCCTTCGCGCCACTGGCTCCCTACGGACCCGCATTTCGACTCCCGTTTGGTTGGCGATGAAACTTGTCGCCACGTTTTTGGAGAATGGAGCATTTTGGGGTATGGCTTTTGCAAGGTCAGTGCTGATCGGCGAACACATCGTCCACGGAATTGGCGAAGACGAAGTTGTCGCCCCATGTGCCAAGCAGATCGAGACTGGCCGTTTTCACCTTCTCAGCCACCCAATCTGGTGTCTGGCCAAACTTGCGACGGATTAGTTTCAGAAGCATAGAAGCGGCTTCTTCCTGGCGGCCTTCATTGCGACCTTCATTACGGCTCTCCATCTGTGCCTTCAGTATTATAGGCCGAAAGACATCGTTTTCCATTAAGTTAAAAGTCAGTGCCATTTCATTAGCCTCCTTTTTAACGATTGTTTCCAGTTGGCGCAATCTGCACAATATCAATAATTTTGTCAGCGCGTCTGCTCTGGCCTTGTCTGGCAGTTCGATGATTCGATACAAAATTTCCCGGATCGTCTCCTTCTGATGATCCATCCGGCACAGAACAGCCAAAATGTTTTCCTCCAAAGAAGGACTGTCCATCAACTCCCGGCAGTCAATAGTGCGGATGTCAACCACCTCGTACCGAAAAGATAAATTTTTTTCTTCTATGGCTGCTTTGGGTTGCCATGCTGCTTGTCCAACATACAACACCTTCTGAATCAAAACTTTGCCCGGATAACGCTGCCTGATCAGCGCATAGTACATCAACATGCGCCAGTCCATATCCTCAGAGTTGCTTTGCAGATCCAAATGAAAAATCGAATCGTCTTCCATCAAGAATACCAGATCTGGAAATCGCTTCTGGGTTGAAGCAAATTCCACATGCAGCAGTTCTATGGCGTGACGCCCAATCAAAATTTGCAATAACGTCTGAGGTGGCTGTTCAAACAGATCCTTGAAAGTGGTATCATACTGTGACCTGTTTTTTTCTTTTTGATTTTTCATGATTATTATCCACAATCTTCCTCTATGGAAGGGGATTGGCAAGCGTCTCAACCATCAGCTTGCTCTGATACACCAAACTGCCCTGTTGTTTTTTGAGTTTGTTACGCAATCGGATAATGCTGGGATTGTTTTTCAGATCTGGAAAGTTGTTTTTTGCCAATACAATCCGGGCATAAATCGAACACTCTTTGAGTGGCTGTGCCAGAGTGGTCATGGTTTGATCAATCTGCTTGACTGCATGCAGCAGATCAGTGCCCTTCAATTCCACAAAAAAAGCGATTTTGGAGTCACATGCCACCAACAAAAAGTCACATTTTGGGTCTTCTCCTGTTATGAAACAATCATCTATTTGAATTTGACAGATTTTTGTGTGCGTTGGGTTCTGCAATTGATATTTTTTGCCTTTTTCTTCGGCTACAAAATGGGGTCTTTGGTCGCAATGGCAATTTTTACATGATGTTATATGATTTTCAAAGTGTTCGCAAATCATTCAATTTCCTCCAGGGCAAAAATTTGATCGAATTGATCATTCAAAATCCTGGAGACATTATCGATTTCTTCGGTTTTGATCATTTCAAGTTCATCATCCATGATGCTCCGAATGGTGCCGTTATCGACAAAATAGGCTCCCACCCGCTTTGGATCCAGCCACAATAAGGGATCGATGACCTTGGCGACCTCCTCAGGCTTTTTTTGGCCGACCCGATAGGCGTACAGCAGATTATTGGTGGCTGACAAGATATAGGGGCTGTGGGTGGTGATCATGACCTGATTGCCAGGGGTCGTCGAGGAGAACAAGGAAATGAGTTCGACTATTTGTTTCTGGGCTTCAGGGAACAGATGGGCTTCGGGTTCTTCTAAAAAAAATGCTGAAGATTTTTTAATTGTAAAGAAAAATGAAATTAAATTTGATATCCATAATGACGATTGCTGGCCAGAGGAAGCATTTTCTATATCTATATAATTTATATCATTAAAAGATAACCGGTCAGCATCAGGCAGGCTTGAATATTTACCTTTCAAAATACTATGGCTTAACTCGGTTGCCAGTCGATATCGCATTGTGTGATAATAATCATTAGTTAAGATCATTTTTTCAAGTTGTTCTGAATTAATATGATGATATAAATTTTTAATGCCTTTAACATTTATATCATGGATTGAATATGTGAAATCACCAATCAAATTATAATTAATTTTCGGTAAAATACTGCTCAATATCCTGCCTGATGGTATAAATATAGGAATAAATAAATTTTCAAATTCATAATTACACAAAACTTTAAATCTATCGATATCATTGTGTACGCCAGGATTTATTATTAATGAAAGTAATGGTTGGCTGTCTTTAAAATATTGACAAGATATGAAGGTTTCTTCTGTAATTCCTAATGAGGCAAAAATATCCCATTCTTTAGTATTATCTTTGCTATCATCTTTAATAAAGTTAATATTATTATCAGTAATGCTACTAAATAAATATTTAAAATAATAAAAAACATAAACAACCTTACTAATCGTACTTTTCCCACTGGCATTGGGACCAATAAAAATCATAAAATCCCGAATTTCCAAATCCACTTCACGAATCGGTCCCAAATTTCTGATTTGTATTCTGTCCATGATTTTTATGCCCCGTACTGTTCCCACACCACATCAGACAACGAAAAAACCGGGCCGTCTGTGCATATTTTTTGATAACTCCACGCGCCATCCTGGGTACGAATGGGGGCGACACACGCGGCGCAACCGCCAAATCCACAGGCCATCCGCTCTTCCAGGGATACCTGACCTTTCAACCCGAAACGGGTTGCCAAACGATGGACCGCCACCAGCATGGGATGCGGTCCACAAGCATACAGCAGGGTGTTGGAGCGTCTCTCTTCATCGAGGCTCGCCAATATTTCAACGGCCAGATCCGTCACATACCCCTGAAAACGACCTGCACGGGGAGTCAGTGACGCCAAACGGGAAACAATACCCAACCCATCCAGTTCTGCCAAGGCCAGTGACTGATCGTCCTGCTTGACGATTGTCTCCAATGGGGATTCGGTTTCAATACCCCACAGGAGGGTCATGTTCACTCCTGTTCGCACCAGACGACGGGCCAAAAAATGGATCGGGGCCAATCCAGCCCCACCAGCCAGCAAAAGGAAATGGGTGTGCAGATCAGGCCAAACAAACGGATGACCCAGGGGCATCAATAATTTTACCTGAATCCCTTCTTTCCAGGCTGCCATGAGTTCTGTGCCGCGCCCCACAATCCGATAGAAAAGATCCACCGTGCCTTGATGGGGATTGGCATCCATGAGAGAAAACGGCCTGGGCAGGGTCAGAGAGTCATCACAAGTCAGATGTACAAATTGGCCTGGACCCACCTTTCCAGCCAATTCGCCCACGAAAAGACGCAACAGGCCATGACCGCCGGGCAAAAGACGATTGAAAACCACCTGACCAAAGACAGAATGCAATCCTGTATGGCAAGCGTTTGATTCAGGCATCCCATCCATTATATATTTGACTCATTTTGCAAAATAATCATAAACGATCTTTCCTCCGACCAGAGTTTTGATTACTTGTCCTCGCACCCGACGGCCATGAAAACAGGTATTGCGTGAGGTGCCATGCAAACGTGCCGCTTCCACCACCCATGCAGCATCCAAATCAAACAACACCAAATCCGCTGGCATTCCAGGCGTCAAAGTGCCCCGATTCAACCCCAACAAACGGGCCGGAGCCACAGTCATGGCCCGCAAACACTCCGACAACGTCATGACTCCATCCCGAACCAATTCCAAACTCACCGGCAACAAGGTTTCCAATCCCACCACACCATTGGCCGCATGACAAAATTCCACGCGTTTGCTGTCCGGTTCATGCGGCGCGTGATCCGTGGCAATGACCGTGATGATCCCACGGGCCAACCCTTCCAGCAAAGCATGACGATCCTCGGAGCCACGCAAAGGAGGTGACATTTTTGCATCCGTGTCATAACCAATCACCGCTTCATCCGTCAACGCAAAGTGATGGGGTGCCACCTCACAGGTGACCGACAACTGTGCAGTTCTGGCCCGCGCCACTGCCTCCACAGCCCCAGCCGTCGAAATATGCGCCACATGATACCTGGCACCTGTCAAAGCCACCAACCGCAAATCACGATCCACCATGATCGATTCCGCCACCGCTGGCACTCCCGGCAAGCCCAACCGACTGGAAATCACGCCTTCATGCATGCATCCTCCCAAAGAGAGAGCAGGATCCTCGGCGTGTTGAATAATCAAGGCATCAAACGCGCGGGAATACTCCAAAGCGCGTCGCATGATGCCACTGTTGGCCACTGGATGTCCGTCATCGGAAAAAGCCACACACCCGGCCCGGATCAGCAAACCCATTTCCGTCAATTCCTGACCTGACAACCCTTTGGTGATCGCACCGATACAGACCACATTGACCAATCCGACGGCCTTGGCCTGTTGCAGAATATACCCGGTGACACTGGGATCATCATTCACAGGTCGGGTATTGGGCATGGCTGCCACTGTGGTTACGCCGCCGGCTGCCGCAGCCATGGTTCCGCCTGCGATGGTTTCCTTGTATTCAAAACCCGGCTCGCGCAAATGCACATGCATGTCCACCAAACCCGGTGCTGCGATCAATCCATCCGCATCAAGAATCATGGTGCCAGCCGGAACTTCTGGACGCCCGATCTCCCGGATCAATCCCCCTTGCACGAATATATCTGCCGTGAGATCCAACCCATTGGCCGGATCCACCACACGCGCACCGCGAATCAACAAACCCTCTTGTTCCTGCCTGGTATTCATCGTCCTCCTCCCACGCCACATAACCGATACAACACGGCCATGCGCACGGCCAAACCATTGGCCACCTGTTCCAGGATCACAGAACACTCCGGGTCGTCAACCAGCTCGGAGGCGATTTCCACGCCCCGATTGACAGGTCCAGGATGCATGACAATGACATTGGGCGCGGCCTTGGCCAAACGGCTCCGGGTCAAGCCCCAAAAAGTGAAATATTCCCTCACGCTGGGGATGAAGCCAACGTTCATGCGCTCCAATTGCAGACGCAACGCCATGACCACATGGGCATTGGCCAATCCCTGTTCCAGGTGATGGAAGACCCGTACTCCGAACGCCTCTTCGGCATGGGGTGGGATCAAACCGGGCGGTCCCACAAAGCGAACCTCGGCCCCCATGGTTCGCAGGCCCAAGGCAATGGAACGGGCCACCCGCGAATGCAGGGAATCACCGCAAACCGCCACGATCAAACCCTCGAAACCTGCCCGACCCAACAAGGGGAGATGATCATTGATGGTCAAAAGATCCAACAAGGCCTGGGTGGGGTGTTCATGGCGTCCATCACCGGCATTGACCAATGCGGCATCCAGATGGCGGGCCAGAAACTCCTGGGCACCGGATTCAGGATGACGGATCACCACCAGATCGGGATTCATGGCATGCAAGGTGGCCAGGGTATCCACCAGGGTTTCGCCCTTTTTGACTGAAGAGGAGGCCACGGACATGTTGATGACATCGGCGGACATGCGTTTGCCAGCCAGTTCAAACGAGGTGCGGGTGCGGGTGGAATTTTCATAAAACAAATTGATGATCGTTTTACCACGCAAGGTGGGGACTTTTTTGATTTCCCGTCGATTGACCTCTCGCAATGAGGCGGCGGCTTCAAGAATGGAGTGAATCTCTTCTCTGGTCAGATCCGCCATACCCAGGAGATGTTTACGATTCCACAGGGGAGTTCCCATGCATTGCCTCGTTGTTGTCGTCCATTTTTTTAAGAGTCATCCCCGGTCAAGCCGCCAGGTGGGGTCCGGGTATCCTTGGGTCGAAATTATTGAAATCATTCCAACCAGCGTCGAACCAGGTGCCATTCTCCTGGCTGCGACTCCACCAGTTTGATGGAGTCGCGTCCGCCTGTTGCAAGAATGTGACCAGCGTAATCCGGTTGAATGGGCAATTGTCGACCGCCACGATCCACCAGCACCACCAGATCGACTGCTTCAGGACGTCCATAATCAAACAGGGCATTCAAGGCGGCTCGAATGGTTCGACCGGTAAACAGGACATCATCAACCAGGATGATGCGTTTGTCATCGATTTGCATGGTCAGGTCTGTGGCTCCGACCACGGGATTGGGTCCGATGGTTCGCAGGTCATCCCGATAAAAGGTGATATCCAGTGATCCCATGGGGAGTTCCAGTCCCAGCAATGGATTGAGTCGTTCTCGCAGGAGTTGCGCCACTACAGCACCCCCTCGACGGATTCCCACCATGACACGTTTTTTGGGTTGAGTGATATCGGCGCAAATCTGATCGGCCAATAGATGAATGGCAGCCCTGGTTTCCTGGGCTGAGAGCAGGATTTCTTCGCGTGCGTTTACGAGAGTCATGGTAGTGGGACTCCTTACCCCTCATTGGAGACGGATTGTGCTTGCGCGACCAAGGGCATTCCTGGCAAGGCTGTCACGCCTGATATTTTCAACTGGCATCAGCATACGCCATCCGGCAACAAAAGAGAAAGGATTCATGTGTTGGCTCTGTAGGGCGTCATCTTGCAGCAGACCGCCAAGTCAGTCTCACGCAAGCTGGCAAAAAAGGATTCCGTCTGGATTGGCGCATTGCGGTGTTCCACCCACAACATGGCAGCATGGTTTCATGTTGCGAACACATCATCCAGAGAAGTGGCAAACATGAGATTTTTACTCCATTTTTCAATGAGTTCTTTTTCTGCGCCAGTGACTTGCGCGGTCACTGAATCCGCAATTTGACCAAATTTGTAACCAAGCAGTGTCAGCAGCATGGCAGAGGCCTCTTGCTGGCGTCCTCTTTTTTCACCTATCTGCTCTCCAATTTCTATGCTAAAGCGTTCCAGGGTCGACAGGTAAGGCATTTTTTGGGTCTCCTCAAAGTTGATCATTTCTTTCCACAATTGTTTGTCAGCATCCGTTGGCAGGTGCAGTACCCAGTCGATGAAGCGAAAGAGATTGATCACCATCTGGCGGTCAAAACCGCGTTGATATAAACTTCGAATCAACTGCCATTTGACTCGATAGCGATCTTCTGTCAGGTGTTTGGTTCTTTTGGCATGCAGATGCGCCAGTGTGACCAGGGCAAATGGGTTGCTGGAATGTTCCAATTCGGCTTGAGATTCCATATGGTCCAATAATTTGATGCAATTGAATTTGAACTGGATCCCGGTGCCCCACAATTCATGCCTGTATTCCGATGGTCGCCACCCACGTTCATCGTCAGTCAACAGTGCCAAACTGACCACAGGTCGTTTCTGGAGGTCGTGCGCGCGATAATGGTAGGTGAACATACCCTCGGCAAAGTTTGGCTTGCGGTCTCCTTGAATTTCAACATGGATCAGCGCCCAGCGTTCAACCCCATCCCGTTGCCATACTTTGACCAGTTTGTCCATGCGTCGATCACCGATTTCGGCTTCGCGTGTAATGCGCGCCAATTCCTGGTCAAGAAATTCATGTTCCCGTGTCCAGTCTATGCCGTCATGGGCCTCTGGCAGAAAAAAAGCCATAAAATCTTTGAAATTGGCCTCCAGGATCTCTTTCCATGGGGTGTCGAATTCATTGTTTTGGCAGTGATCAGTATGTGATTGCAAATGTTTGCTTTTTTGTCGGTAGGGTTGCATGGTTTCGATTGGTCTGGAAATCATATCCGTTCAGAGCAAAAAGCCAAGCTTTTATTTTGTATGTGATTGCATGCAATGATAAATTGAAACTTGATCCCTTTTTGATCTTCATCTCTATCACCTGATCAGGAATTTTATTCCTTGCGCTTGAGCCATAAAGTCGGCGAAATGCTGTTTCCTTGATCAATTCATGTTGGGAGGGATGGCATCCATGATGGTGGCGTTGGAAGGTTTCTTGCGAGAGTATGGTTATCTGGTATTGTTCGTGGGTACGTTTCTGGAAGGAGAAACCATGGTCTTGGTGGCCGGTTACATGGCCAAGGCAGGTCTGTTGGATTTGAATCTGGTGATCCTCTCTTCTTTTTGTGGCACCTACTGTGGCGATCAACTCTATTATTTTATTGGTCGCCGTTGGGGGCATCTTTTGATCAAACGGACCAATGAAACTTGGAAACAGCGCACAGATCGTGTGATGGACCTCCTGAAACGATACGATACCTGGTTTATTTTGGGCTTTCGATTCGTTTATGGCGTGCGCAACGTCACTCCATTCGCTCTGGGTGCCAGTCCTATCCGACCTGTGCGTTTCATGATTCTAAATGCCCTGGCCGCTATCATTTGGGCCATCATGTTTGCGTATGGTGGTTTTGTTTTTGGCCATGCCTTGGAAGCCATCCTGGAACGGGTCAAGAATTTTCAAATGATTTTCATCTTTGGGGTGGTGGGGGTGGTGCTGGTGATCGGGTTTTATCGTCGCATCAAGGCTGGAAAAAACCAAAACGCTGAGGGATGAATCCCCCCCAGACCAAACATAAAAAAATAATAAAAAAAAAGGGTGGGGGGTTTGGGGG
>JAMOBH010000412.1:0-4274 GCA_039908085.1 Magnetococcus sp. YQC-5 | reverse complement strand
CCGCTTCCTCCCAAAACACCAGAAGCATTATCAGTCGATTTTGGTTCGAGCGTTTTCCTAATCCGGTCGGGAGCACGAGTGGACCGATGGCGACAAGCACTGGAAATGTTGGAGGCAGACCCAATATTTCGTGACGCTGAGGTGGCAACCCTTGCCAGGGATGGTATCGAGGAGGACGTTATCAAATTAGAGGCTCGAAGGCTGTTCAGAAATTTGAGTTCTGGGCACAAGATCGTCCTTCTCACCATTACCAGACTGGTAGAAACGGTCGAGGAAAAGACGCTTGTGCTCCTGGACGAACCTGAAGCTCACCTCCATCCCCCATTGCTGTCCGCCTTTGTCAGATCTTTGTCTGACTTGCTGATCAATCGCAACGGGGTGGCTGTAATTGCCACCCATTCACCCGTTGTACTCCAGGAAGTTCCAAAAAATTGCGTTTGGAAAATCAGTCGCAGTGGTGCCCGCATCGTAGCCGAGCGACCAGATATCGAGACTTTTGGTGAGAATGTCGGGATACTGACTCGAGAAATCTTCGGTCTTGAAGTGACTCATTCCGGATTCCACAAAATGCTTCATGATGCAGTTGCTGAGAAGCGAAACTACAACGCGGTCATTCGGCATTTTGATGGAGAACTGGGAGGAGAAGCCCGGGCTATTGTGCGCGGTCTCCTGGCGGTTCAAACTCATGTTGATGAAGGTAACCTCTGATGTGGACGCTGAAACTACCGAGGCATTCTGCACGAGACACGTTTGCTACCTGCATTAGCGGGATCAGTGATGATCAATTACGACAGCACTTCCAGAATGCAGCAGAGATCATTGTAAATGAATCTGCCACCTATGCAGAGGCCGCAGCGCGTCATGCTCTCCACGAAATCATCCCCAAAGACATCGTTGCGCCGAACATCAATACCGATAAGATGAAAAAGCTTTACAATCAATGGATGGTAGGGAAGACTGCCCCAGGTCGTGCTATTTATGATGAAATCAGGGTCTCATCCCCTCAAGGGAGGTGCCCTCTTTGTGCTCATCGCCAAGTTATGACTCTTGATCATGTTCTGCCAAAAATGCACTACCCGGTCTTCGCAGTAACTCCGTCAAATCTCGTTCCAGCATGCTCGGACTGCAACAAGGCAAAATTGGCGTCCTTGCCTCAGCGTGCGGAGGAAGTTGCATTGCATCCTTACTATGACGACCTTGGTGGGGAAAAATGGCTTTTTGCTGATGTCGTTGGAACCCAACCGGCCGCCTTACGTTTCACCATCGTGCCTCCAGATGGTTGGGATAACATTTTGGCTGATCGGGTCATGAATCACTTCTCAACTCTTAAACTTGGTGCTTTATACGCTTCTGAAGCCGCAGAAGAACTTGTCAATATTCGCCATCAATTGTTGGATATCTATAACACTGGTGGATTACATGAAGTACGTGATGAACTGCAGCAACGTGCGCATAGCTGTGACAGAGGTCGTCTGAATGGCTGGCGTTCTGCTACATACCACGCATGGGCAGAAAACGATTGGTTTTGTAACGGTGGCTTTGGACCGACATGATGAGATGTTTCATTTTCTCCGTCATCCTTTAATAGTAATTTATCATTCAACTGCAGCTTACGTCAAGTAATATTATGTCAAAATTTACTTCTAGCATGTTATATGCAAACACTATGAATGAGTTTCCGAACGCTTCCGAATTAGTACGATCAGGTGATGATCGTGAACAATTTAATATTCTACTTGGTGAAAGTTTGTATGATTTAACAGAATATTTTGAAATCCCATCCAAGGATCTGGAAAGTTTCGAAGCAGGTCACGAGGGACATGATTTGCTGGATTGGTTGGAGACAAATATCTGTTCTACTGATCAACTTCAAGACGCTCTGAAAAATTACGGTCGATCAGATCTAGTGGAGCTTCTTAACAATAAATTAATTAAATCATATATTATCGACAACAGATCAAGTGAATATAAAAATGATGGTGATGATGATGATGGTGGTGATGGTGGTGGTGATGATGGTGGTGAAAATGATGAGGATGATCCGCTCAATACATGGGCAAGGCAGTCGATCCATTTGGCAAACCTGGAAAATCCGGCTCAGCCATCTCTGCCGCAGCAAAATAGTCAAACTAATCCTGTGCCAATGATGGCGGAAAAAAATCCTGCTGAGTTTGTAAAGCGAGATGCGGAATACCAAAAAATAAAGAACATGCTGCTAGAACGAAATATCTCAATTGATACAATTACTATTGCACTGGTTGGGGCGGGCGGGTTTGGCAAGACTTGGTTGGCTACTGCTATTTGTAATGACGTAGAAATTCAGAAACATTTTAAAGACGGTATACTTTGGGTCACATTGGGCGAGAAAAGGCAGCAGGATTTGATGTCTAAGGTGAAAAGCTTGGTTTATTCTATGACCAACAATCATGAATATCCATCTACCATGGAAAATTATTATTCTTTGTTCAGGGACTTATTGGAAAATAGAGATATTTTGTTGGTTATTGATGATGTATGGGATTCTGAAAATCTAAAATTATTCATGGATTGTGGCAACAAGACAGTGCGGAGACTTATTACAACTCGAGACCATCGTGTATTACCTGTCGGCACTCCAACGGCAATATTGGACGTGATGCAGGAATCAGAAGCCATCCAAGTATTGTCATCGAAATTGCTTATTGATTTAAAATCAAAAAATGAACTTAAATATTTGGTTAAGCAATTCGGTTACTGCCCATTAATTCTTTCACTGGCTAATAATTTTTTGCGGCGGTTGATCGATGAAAGCAACATATCTTTATTCAAAGCTATTGTACAGATGGGGGAGCAGTTTAAACAAAAGGGTCTGGAGGTATTCAATAAAGCAAATAGCATGATGAGGAGTATGAATGCTGCGCTCAGCTTGAATCTTTCCATCAATCTCTTGTCTGAAAATGACAGAAGCCTGCTCCTAGATTTAGCTATTTTTCCTGAAGATGTTGAAATACCTTTAGATATGGTTTATCGTTTGTGGCAAGAGCAAAATAAGTTAAATATCAACCAGAGCAATACTCTATTGCAGCAACTAATGGCCATTTCGTTGCTACAACGTTTAGATTTTGAAATTGGGACAATGCGGTTACACAACATTATCCGAACTCATTTACGTACCATCCACAAAGAAAAGTTGGTGGAAGTTCATGGAGTGTTTTTGGATTCCTTTCAGATAGCCAACTGGGACGACCTGCCCCCAGAAGAACAATATCTTCGACAATATTTACAGTGGCATATAAAGGATGGTGGGCGAGATTTTAATAATTTTTTAGAAGAAATAACGATACAAGCATCGAGGGAAAAGCGTGAAGCCAACATGCGGCAATTGATACAACAAGGTAAATATGAGGATGCCAGGAAGATATTTATCATTTTGGTTCGAGAGGATCCCATTAGAGGAAGGGTACTCAAACAGGAATTGGGATTTCTTTTTAATCCTGAGGTGGATCAAGAAGTTGACTTGTACCGCATCCAGAATGATGATGCAGAGCGTATCCGATGGTTTGTGAATGTTTGGACAATTCTATGTAAATACAATGACTTTTTGCCTGATCTTGATGGCATTTCCCAGAAAGTAGAATATGCTCAAGAAAATTTAAAAAGCAATCAACCGCCTCCGTCATTGGTTTCTCCTATTGACACATTTGACCATCTTTCCTCCCAAGAAAAAGGTGAAATGCTGGAAAAAGCCACGTTACGACTTTTTCGTACTCTTTTTGACGTTTCAAAAAACAATGAGATGCCTCTTTTGAATTGGATTAAGAAGGAAAAATCAGGTCCTCAACATGGCAGAGATATTACCATCGACCTCGCTTCCAAGGATAGACCTAGTTCCCGTTGTTTTGTCGAGTGCAAGAATAATAAAATTAAAATCCCAACAGGTACTATCCTCGAAAAACTTGAACAAGCAAGACTATCGAATGTGGAGATTGATCATTGGATTCTAATTGCCCCTAACTGTTCACTCCGTCATGACCTCGACGAAATGTTATGTATCTGGGAGCAGGAGGATCGTTATCCTTTCAATGTTCAAATTTGGTGTAAAGATCGCTACGTCCATGAATTTTTAGGGCTTGAACCGGAAGTTTATAGCCTATTCTACCGATCAGAACCAGATTCCCCAGATAATCCACTCACCTGGAGCGTAGAGAAAAGAGAGAAAATCATCTCCAAATGGGCAAAAAAACTTCTACCTGTGCCACGACTACCGACAAAATGGAAAAATTATATCAATAATC
>JAMOBH010000411.1:0-4283 GCA_039908085.1 Magnetococcus sp. YQC-5 | reverse complement strand
GGATGAATCCCCCAGACCCCCTCTTTTTTTTAATAATTTTTTAAAAAAAAGGGTGGGGGGTTTGGGGGGCGGTTCACCGCCCCCCAAGGTTTTGATTTTTTCTGAAATATTTAAATCATAAACGATAAGCAACCATACTTAAATGTAAATGGAATATTAAATTTCCGAAACATCAAGATTTATTTCAAATGCCTTGAATCTCAACGCTTGGCTCCATTCAGATGGCGTCCCATCTTCTGGTCCCAATTGGCAATGTGAAACGCAAACCAATTTTTCACGTAACTCAACATGTCCAGTGCGCGGGTATGGCTTGGTTCGCGCAGGGCGCGATCAAAATAATCAGCCTGGACAAGAAACGCGGCATGCTGCGCCTGATGCTCCTTGATAAGCGGATCCACGGCCCGTGTCATCAACTGTTCCTCGCGGGCAAAATGTTCTCTGGCATACTTGAAAATCTCCTGCGCAAGCTGCGTCTGGTGCCCAAACTCCATGCGGGTCCGCAAGGATTGATGGAATCGGTTGAGCATGGCAAACAGGCGTCGATGATCGTCATCAATTTCAGATACACCGACATTCAGGTTGGTTTGCCAAGTGAGCAATTCAACAGGTGTGGGGTGCCAGTCCAGGGGAGTCAGATAGAGTGCATCCATGGCAGCAAAGAGGCGTTTGCGATGGGCATGGACCTCCTGCATGATTTCCTTGGCCCGATCAGCTTGATTGTCATTCATATGGGTGATGACTTCACTCGCAGATGCGTGCATGGCTTGACAATGCTTGAGAATGTCCAGAAAAGCGGGTTGATCCTGAAACCGGGTCTGTCGATTCGTCACCAACCACTTGCCAACTTCACTGTTTTCCCAGGTGGCGAAGGCCACATTTTTCAAGCGCACATTGCCAAAAGCAGCCTTTTCCAACTGTCCGATGATGCCCAGAATGTCACTTTTGAACCGGTGCATTTCGAATGGTTCCGGGAACTCGCCAAACGTCAAACTGAGGTCATGAAAACTGTCATTGATTTCCTGGGCAATGGTCGACAATACGCCGAACTGATTGACCGAACCATGCAGAAAACGGGTCATGCGCAAGGAAACCTCCACCTTCTCCTTGACCCGTTGGGACAATTCATAGGTTTTGGTGGAGGATGTATGACTGGTCACCGCGAATTGACGCGCATCTCTGGTTTGCTGTTCCATGTTATTGGCTGTTGCAGCCACCCGCGAGGCTTGCCCGGTGATCTCCCCCATGCTCAGCACTCCTTTGGCTGCCTGATCGGCAACACTCCGACTGACTGTTTCAAGTTCTTGTGAACTTTGCATGATGACCGTCATGGCATTTTTGACATCTCCCATGCTTTCAGCGACACTTTGAGTGGCGGCCAATTGACCATCAATGGCCCTGGCAATCTCCTGGTTGACCGATTCCATGCGCTCCACCCATTCGAAAATTTTTCTCGATACCGAGGAAGCGTTGGCTGATTTTTCCTGAATTTCCTGAATTTTGACCACGATATTGCCCGTTGCCTGCCCGGTTTGCCGGGCAAGTGCCTTGATTTCACTGGCTACCACTGCGAATCCCTTGCCAGCCTCTCCGGCACCGGCGGCCTCGATGGAGGCATTCAACGCCAACATGTTGGTTTGATCGGCAATCTCGTAGATGAAATCCACCACCGTACCGATCTCTTTGGCCGCAAAGGAGAGTTCATCCAGGACATAACCGAATTCACTCGTCGCCTGTGTAGTGGACGATGCCGCCTGGTTGGCCACCGCACACTGAGTACGCACCCGATCAAACGACTGCACCATCTGTTCCGTGGCCTCGCCAACCGACAGGGTGGCATCCATGGAGCGATTCAGTTGTTGAACCACGTGTTGCAAGTGATCCACCATGTTGATGGCGGCATCTGCCATGGCGTTCAGGTGGCCCTCGGAGTCCCTGGATTCCACCGCGACCATTTCGATTTCCCTGGAAATATCCATGGAGGCCTGCTCCAGTCCATCCATGTTTGTGGCAATTTGACTGAGATGATTTTGAATGGCACCGACCTCATTGGCCAGTTGGTTGTTACTTTGATCAATCTCTCCGGCGAGTTTGAAAAGACTGTTGGTATCCTTGCCCAGGAACTTGTGAATCTGAATGAGGTCCATGATGAGCGCGGAGGCATTGCCAGCCTGCATGCCAATGACACGAATGGCTCGCATCAAGTTGTCGAGCAGTTTCTGGAATTCCGCCGCGATGCCGGTTTTATCAGGGCCAGAGATCTCTTTGGTTTCATCCAGATCCGGTAATTTGGCAACCCATTGCCGCAGTTGATCCGCCATATAGGCCAAGCCTGGAGGCAGCACAGAGACAGACCATCTCCAGGCCAGCACTCCGAACAGGGTACTCACAAGCAACGCCACCAATGCCAGCATCCCCCATGGCGCCCCGTCTTTCGGCCAGGGGAGCAACCAGGCCATGGCGAGAGCTTCCGTGATGACCGCACCTGCCACCAGCAGAGCCATTCTTGCGGATGCAGCTGTTTTTATGATTTTTTTCAATAATGGATTGGGCATGAACATCATCAAAACCACCACAAAGGATAACGACGATTGGGTACCAGATTATTGATCAATACCGCGACTGCCAACAATAACACGGCACCAGTAAAGACTGGAAGTAATGGATAGATAAACCCCAATGAATGAATTTTAGGAGAGCCAATAACTGCAATGAGCGCAGTGGCACCAGCAGGGGGATGCAGGGTCCGGGTAAGATGCATCACGAGAATGGAAACAGAAACCGCCAGTGCTGCTGCCACCCAGTCCAGTTGTGGCAAGAGCCGATAGCAGGCCACCCCGATGAAGGCAGACAGGAGATGTCCTCCCAACAGATTGCGGGGTTGGGCCAGGGGACTGGTTGGGGCACCATACAACAATACAGCCGATGCGCCAAAACTGGCAATCATCAGCACCCCATCTGTGCCGCGAAAAAGCAGTCGGTCCAACCCGGCCACCAGCAGCATGCCGACAAAAGCCCCCAGCCAGGACCAAGCCATTTCCGACCATCCGGCACGGGGCGGGCAGGGTCGATCTCCGCACATTTTGGCTAAATAACCGGAATAAAAGGCCATGATGTTGCTCTCGTTTATCGATGATGAGCTGAATGATGCCCTGTTTGAGCAGCATCTTTGTAAAAAGTCCATTGTATGCAAAACAGGTCGGGAACGCATGCATAAAAATGGGCTGTGATCATCGTTTCGACCTGAAACATGCAAAAAAAATGGAAGGGTCTGGGGAGAACGTGATCCATCTGCCCAGGAATGGTCCAAATAGCATCCAGGATCAAATCAAGATCTACGATTACGGTTTCACATCCATGATTTCCAAAACCGTCGGAGTGATCTGTTGCAGCTGTTCATGTGTTTCATTTGGTAGGTGATCAAAACGTTTTGTTTTTTCGAAAGCCTCCAGAATGGCTTTTCCCTCTGGATTCTGATCCATCTCCAGAAACGCCTTAAGCAATGGCTGTTCCAGGTGATCAGGAAAATCTTTGCGCAGGTTGACAACATGACGTGGAATCGAAAACGTCTCGTGAATGATGCGTAGTTTATTCAGATCTCCTTTGGCATAATCATCAAGCATGGTCGATCCCATGGCTCCGGCATCAATTCTTCCATGTAAAACCCAAACTATTGTATTTTCATCGTCATTATTAAAGACATACCCAGTCTTGTCTTCCGGGACTTTGGCGCGGGCATCAGGAAGTTGCATCAATTGCAAACCAGCTTGTTTCATGGCAATACGCGGCAAAATGTAGCCACTTGAAGAATAGGGATCCTTGAATCCGATGCGTTTTCCGGCCAGTTGGGCAAGATTCTGGATCGGACTCTGTTGTTTGACAAAAATCACGGAGCGATATTCGGCATGCCCTTTTTTCCAGCGTCGCAACGTCATTTTGCTGCCAGCAAGGTGATTTATAACAATGGATGACATTGGACTCTCCAGATAAAAATCCACTTGTCTGTTCTTGAGGTATTCAACCATCTCTTTGATATTTGCAGCGACTACCACATCACCGTTGGTGATCTCTTGCGAGGCTAGCTGCTTGGCCAAATAACGGGCCACCGGGGCAAACAGGCGTGTCTCCACGGCTGGTTCATTGCTGATGGATCCCATGATCAATGATGTGGCTTGGGCGGTGGTGACGCAGGTCAACAGAATCCATACGGACAAACAATAAACGGATAGAAGAATATGAAACATGTTGGCCTCCCTCACTGAATAGTGCCCTTCGGGCAAAAAGTC
>JAMOBH010000410.1:0-4290 GCA_039908085.1 Magnetococcus sp. YQC-5 | reverse complement strand
TGTCAGGAAAAAGCCTGCAATCTTCCATGTGCTTTTCATTGAAAAATTTTCTTGGGGCGTTAAAAATGCGAATGGTCCAAACCCCTCAAATGCAACTTGGTGAGTTGCCGATTGCAGAAATCAAGGGATGACATTCCCAAAATTTTATTAGCACTTCAGTATATTTATATCACACCAATAATCAAGAAATAAGTTTTTCAAATTTTAAAAGAACTTCTTCCTGAAAGCAAAAAAGATAAAAAAAGCAAGGCTGATCCAAATAAATGTCGTAAAAGCGTGCGCTTGGCTGATATCTGCCTCTTGACCACCTGTCAAAATATACTTTACAGGATTTCCCAAGGCATCCACCGCAGCATGGATCTTGGTTGTCAGTCCGCCTCGTGAGCGTCCGATTGCTTGGGGACCGTTTTTTTTTGAGCACCCGCAGCATGCTGATGAGCACGAACAATGGTACTATCAATCAAAAGTGCTTCCAGATCTTGGTCGTCAGATACTGCTTCTTTGATACGCCGCCAAGCTCCATTATCAATCCATCTAGAAAATCTTTTATAATTTTTATTCCATCCGCCAAAATCTTTCGGAAGGTCACGCCAAGGAACACCTGTTCGAGCAGACCAGAGTACCGCCTCAACAAAAAGACGCTGATTTTTATCAATCTTTTTTTGGTCTCCCCGCATCTTTGGCAAGACTGTTGTGATTCGTTCCCACTGGTCGTCACGCAATCATAGTCGATCCATATCATTATCTCCTTTAGGATATGATACGGATCAATTTATCGAATATCAACACGCCCTAACTATTAAAAAAAAGGGGGTCTGGGGGATTCATCCCCCAGGGTTTTGCTTTTGACTTTTTATCCCTTCAACTTCATTGCGCGTCCAGATCGCCCGCAAAGGGACACGAACGCCATCCAAAAGGCGTGCGTTTTCGGTGACGAGTGTCAGTTTCAAGATCACCCCGCCTGAAATAAATTCATACATACCTGCGAGCGTTAAGGGTTCTTCTTGATCAATATTCAAAATATTGGCCAGAATGGCTTGGTGTATGGCAGCGTCCAAAGTGCGGGTGAATGCATTCGAGATTCCTTTTTTCGCGTCAAGTATGGGAGACGCACTGATTTTATGGCCTGGCCATTTGTTGACAAACCGTTTGATCAGGTTGTTCATTTGAGTTTCCAGACGTTCCGGTTCTTCCAATTGCAAATGCCGGGAGGGAATAAAATTGGGTGGAATGCGTCGGGGCAGGTTGTCCCAGGAGGCTTCCAGTCGTTTGGGGAGATATTCCCGAATGCGATGGATCAAATAGTCTGCTTGCACGGGTTTGTTGACATAACCCTGACATGCGCCATGAAATGAATCCAAAATATCTTCTGTGGTGTTGCGGGCCGTAATCATAATGGCAAATGCTTTGCGATTGCCAGGAACCGCCCACTCTTTTTCCAGGTCGCGAATGGCATAGAGGGCTTGATGTCCATTCATGCGGGGCATTTCGATGTCCATGCAGATCACATGATAAGGAGTCTGGTCCTCCAGCGCGTGCTCGAATAGAGCAACAGCAGCTTCGCCGTCACAGGCATGGTCGCAATTTCCAAGAGGGGTGAGTATGGTGGTCAGTTTTTCGCGCTGACCGGGATCATCGTCAACGATTAAAATTTTCATGTTGCTCGCTTGTTCAAGTGACACCTTGGCCAGTTTGTGGCTTCTGGTGTGGTTGCGGATTCCCAAATCTGCTGTATCCTGATGCCATCAGGATACAGCAGATTGATCGGATTGGGAATGTCATCATTGCAAAGAGTTTGTTTTGTTCAATGCCGCGATTTGTGCAGTACATCCTTTGCCCTCCATCCATGTGGTTTGTGCCTGATGGCTGTTCACGGATGGCGGCATGAGGTGCAACTTGGCCGTATTGGTCAGTCCGTCCAGTTCCACCTGGTATACCCCACCATCGGTAATGGGCATGACAGCAGGTGGTGTCAACCGGTCCGCGCCAGCAGGCCATTGCGCACGGGCTTTCCAGAGGTCTTCGCCAAAACGTAACGTGATGGAAGATGTCTCCTGACTCGAAGGACGCCAGAAGACCAGAGGTTTGCCCGTTGTCAAACAGTAATCCCCGGTACGGCTGACATCAATCAACCAAGGTTCCGGCAGTGCTGTTTTGGGCAGACTGCGTGTGGTTCCCAATCCACCAGAACGGGTTTTGGGGGCGGTGACGAGCATTTTAAGGGCATCCATGACTCCTGCATCTGCGGAGGCCGTTGTTTTGATGCGTGGAATCTCATTGAAGGGCCCTGTCAGGTTGAGAATGGCACCATTGGAGGCCAACAAAGTCACCCGTTGTCCCTCTTTCAATGTCAGAGGTTGGGAGGCGTTGATGGTTTGTCCTGGGGTCAGGGCAATGCCTTCAGCTTTATACACGACGAGTTCGGATGCCAAGGCTGGCGTGACGGCCATTACCCCAACCAGAACTCCCAGTTTGCGCCAGAACCCGATGTGTTTCATGGTCGTCTCCTTTTGGACATGTTTTGCGAATGGTGCATGGTATCGCTTGATCGCTGTACTGCTTGATTAACCTATTTGCAACTGGTATGCCAAATAAAAAAAATCGTTCAAAATCAATTATTTATCGTATATATCGACCTGCGAATAATTGGTTGTACAGGTTCTGTGCAGTAAAAAAAATGGACACTGACAAAAAAATTTACAGTCTGAGTTGACAAGAGCGCAGGATTGTTTTTGATGTTAAATAATTGAAAAAAATCAATTTTTTTTGGTCGTCGCACGGGTGGTGTGTGCGGATTTCATGCGGCACTCCGTGTGCATGGAACACTAATCAAGGGCACAGACCTTTGAACCAGAAGGGACCACGATGAGCACTATCAAGAACAGTTTCGATCATGGGGCCGCAGGATGGGAAACCGGTTGGTGGCCGGTCGGTTTTCCAGGGCTTCCCTTGCAACCTCTTTTATTGGTACTGGAATCGAGAATCCTGCTGGATGGGGCTGGAGCAGATGCTTTGTTTTTCCATGACCCTGTTGATCCTGATGCTGATCATGACCAACGCTCGGAAGTCTCGACAGTTGCGATGTTGCGATCACTTGCTCCACCTGAACCGAGTGCAATCGAACAGGCTGCAATTCACCAGCGTCGGGAGGTGGTGTTTGTCGATGCCATGGTGAAGGATTATCACTCCCTGCTGCAAGATGTGGGCGCAGATCGGATGGTCGTGGTATTGGATGCCCATGCGGATGGGGTGGAGCAGATTACTCATTCATTATCTCAAATGACGGGGGTGGATGCCATTCATATCATCTCCCATGGCAAGACCTCTGAAGTCAGGCTTGGCAGTGCCGTGTTGTCGTCGGAAACGTTGGCAACTTATGCCCAGAGTCTGGAAACATGGAAATCGGCATTGACTCTGGATGCTGATCTTTTGTTTTATGGGTGTGACGTGGGGCAAGGGGAGGCAGGGCATGCCTTTATGAGCCAGGTTGCAACCCTCACCGGGGCAGATGTGGCTGCCTCGGACAATGCGACCGGGGCCGCGACTCAGGGGGGAGACTGGGTGTTGGAACAGACAACAGGTGCCATTGAGACCACCATGGCCCCGGATGCGGTAGCGCGCGAACATTATTCAAGTATTTTAAACTACACGGTCACCTCTACCGCAGATTCTGGAGCCAACACGTTGCGTCAGGCAATTGCTGATGCAAAAGCCAATCCAGGGGCTGATACGATTGATATCAATGTGGCCACTCCCATTGTCCTGTCTTCTCAAATAGATATTACAGATACAGCCAATCTTGTCATTAATGGCAACAATGCCACCATTAGCAGTGCGGTTGCTGGAACCTGGCGTGCTTTCTATGTGAATTTGTCCGCAACAACGACCGATCTCACAATGAATAATCTGACGATTGATGGTTTTCAATCCACAACATTGACACCAATCCCGGCTGGAGGAGGTATTTATCTTGATCAGGGTATTCTTAATCTGAATTATGTTACTGTTTCAAACAATACTCATACAGTCAGCGTTGCTGTCCCCTACAGCGTTGGTGGTGGCATTTTTTTGGATGCATCAGCCACTTTGAATGTGAACGATAGTACCATTTCCACCAATAGTGCAATCAGGGGAGGTGGGATTCGTAATGAAGGAGGTACAGTTACGATCACCAGGTCTACGATCAAGGATAATTCTGCGATTACAGCCAATGGATTGGGAGGTGGACTCTCTCTTTTTACTGGGAGTATGAGTGTCGTAGACAGTACTGTTTCAGGAAATCAAAGTGCG
>JAMOBH010000065.1:0-20879 GCA_039908085.1 Magnetococcus sp. YQC-5 | reverse complement strand
GATGAATCCCCCAGACCCCCTCTTTTTTTTTAATATTAAAAAATAAAAACAAATAAATAAAAAATAAAAAAAATAAATAAAAAAAAAGGGTGGGGGGTTTGGGGGGCGGTTCACCGCCCCCCAAGGTTTTTTTTTATTTATCAGGTGCCAATCGTTTGCGACGCGAAGAGGAGGGGATATTCAACGCATCGCGGTACTTGGCCACGGTACGACGTGCCACGGCCACGCCCTGATCTTGCAACAGTTTAGCCAGTTTTTCATCTGACAGAGGTCTTCGGGGTGATTCGCCTTCCACCAGTTTGCGGATTTTGAATTTGACTGCTTCCGAGGAGTGATTTTCCCCGCTATCCGAGGCCAACGACGAGGAAAAGAAAAATTTAAGTTCAAAAATCCCCCGGTTGGTATGCATATATTTATTGCTTGTCACCCGTGATGCCGTGGATTCATGCACACCGATGTCATCCGCAACATCTTTAAGGATCAATGGCCGCAGATATTCGGGACCGAGTTCCAGGAAATCTTTTTGAAATCTCACGATGCTTTCCGCCACCCGATAAATCGTGCTGGAACGTTGCTCCAGACTCTTGATCAACCATTGGGCGGAACGGGCGTTGTCGGTCAGGAAACGTTTATCTCTTTCGGACATGCGATCATTGATGGCTTTTTCATAGGCGCGATTGATACGCAATTTGGGTACGGTCTCAGGATTGATTTCCACCACCCATTCGCCATCCTGCTTGCGGACAAAAACGTCAGGAATGATGTAATTGGACTGTTCCGCACCGAAGGCCAAACCCGGTTTTGGGTTCAAGGATTGAATAAGATCAACGGATTCCGCCAGTTCATCATCATCGAGTTTCAAGACCCGCTTGAGTTTGCGGTAATCCCGACGGGCCAGATCCTCCAACTTTTCCAACAACAAGGTATGGGGGGGATAGGCCAGTTTACGCGCCTTCAATTGCAGCAAGAGACATTCGGCCAGGTTGCGGGCTGCCACTCCGGGCGGATCGAACGATTGCACCAACAACAGGGCATCCTCCAATTCATCCAGGGAGGCTCCGGTCATTTCAGCCAGTACAGAGAGTTCCACACTCAGGTAGCCGTTGTCATCGACTGCGTCGATGATGGCCATGCCCAAGACCCGCTCCCGATTGTTGATGGCTGAAACACCCAGTTGCCAAATCAGGTGATCCGCCAGGTCATCGCCACGGGTGAGGGTGTTTTCCAGTGGGGGTGCTTCGCTTCCTGAGGGGGACTCGAACTGGGCTGCGCCAAAACTGTCTCCTGAATAGACATCTGACCAGTCTGCGTCTACAGGCAATTCATCGGACAGTCCGGTCTCCATGATCGGGGAGGCGGCATCCATCAAGTCATCACTTTTGGTGATTTTATCCTGGGGTCCAGAGGGATCCTCCATATCCAACGGAATGGATGAACTCTCCTCGCGTTCCAGCAAGGGATTCTTGTCCAGTTCTTCCTGCAGGTAGTCCGCGAGATCCAGACTGGACATCTGCAATAAACGGATCGCCATTTGCAACTGGGGCGTCATCACCAGTTGCATACCCATGCGAAGTTTCAGTTCCTGAGTCAGCCCATACGCCATAAAAAATCCAGCCGTCCTTAGTCCTTACAGGTGAAAATCCGTTCCCAGGTACATGGTTCGAACCTGATGATCCCTTACAACCTCCTCTGGGGTTCCACGGGCCAACACGGATCCTTGATTGAGGATGCATGCATGGTCACAGATGCCCAGAGTCTCACGGACATTATGGTCCGTAATCAAAATACCGATCCCGCGCCCCTTGAGATGACGAATGATGGATTGTATATCCGCCACAGCCAAGGGATCCACACCGGCAAACGGCTCATCCAACAAAATATAACGTGGTTCAATGGCCAAGGCCCGTGCCACTTCCACGCGACGCCGTTCACCCCCGGACAGGGCGTATCCCCAGGCTTGCGCCAAATGGATCACGCCCAATTCGGTCATCAGTTGATCCAACCGCTCCACGCGCTCGCCACGGTTCAAAGGGAGCGTTTCCAGAATGGCCAGAATGTTATCCCGGACCGTCATTTTGCGGAAAATGGACGGTTCCTGGGGCAGATAGGCTATTCCGGCCCTGGCGCGCATATAAATGGGATCCTGGGTGATGGGCTTCCCATCCAGCCAGATGGAACCGGTATCCGGCTCCACCAATCCCACCAGCATGTAAAACAGGGTTGTTTTGCCCGCACCATTGGGGCCTAACAATCCTACCACTTCTCCAGGTGCCACACCCAGGCTTACCGAAACCACCACAGGGCGTCCCTGGTAGCTTTTGGCCAGATCTCTGGCTTCCAGGCGTTGGTTGGTGGAAGCGTTCACCGTCTTGGCAACGCCGGTGCCTGGACGCGACGCCGGGGCTTGGGCAACGGTGGATCCCATTGGGTGTATTCATGATCCCTGACCGTTTTTTCCTGATCCGCAGGAGCGGGTTTCACCCCGGTACTCTTGACCTCATTGATCGGAACTGCGTTGGCCTGCTCGCTGCTCGCACGGGGTGACGACTGGTCCGACGAGGCGTTTGTATTCCCTGCATCGCTTCCTGTTTGGGTTGGCGGTGCTGTACCGACAGCTTCCCTGGCATGGTCCACCGTTTCCTTGGAAGGGGCAGAAGAAGGGATGGCGCGTGCATCAGGGGTTTGGGTTTTGCCCGGTGCTTCTTGCAAGGCCACTTCTGGCAGAGGTGGCTTTTCGACGGATTCTCCTTTGACTGCTTTCACGGGAGCTGCTTTCGCGGATAGGTCCGGCTGATTGGCAGGGCGCGATGAATCCATTCGCAACGGGGTTTCCATCCGTTGCAGCAGGCCGGAGGAGCTGATACGGGCACTGACCCGGTGGGATTCTCCACCTCCTTGAACCGACACCTTGCTGATCTGTTGATTTTGATCCAAAGATACCAGGATCCTGCGCCCGGTCAACAGATCTTCGCCGCGTCGTATGGAGGCGTCCTGTTCTTTTCCCAGCAGTTCCAGGGTATGCTTGTCCATTTGATAATGCACCACATCGGCGATGCCTTTGTCTTTTTCCTGTTGAATGATCACCTGGCCTTCGGCCTTGACCTCGCGCACGCCGCCGCCAGTGCCACCTCCTTTGCCTTTTTTGTCGTAATAGACCGTCATCCGATCCGCAGCCAGCCGCATCCGGCCATCATCGGCTGTCACGTGACCCAAAAAAAGGGCAACCTGATTTTTGTCGTCCATTTCCAAACGATCCGCCGTAATGGACAACGGTGGCGAACCCGCCTCGGCAACCGACCCTCCTGTACATAAAGTCAGCAAGAGCAGTTTGATTGCCTCGTCCAACAGACGTTTGGCCAAGCTCCGGGAATTCATGGTTGCTCCGTGGTTAAAAATGTCCCTGGAAAGGTCATTTTGACATGACTGTCCACTGTCAGTGTCTGCGCCTCCCGGTTCAAGGTCAAGCCTTGTCCTTCAAGGCGCATCTGTTCTCTCTCCATGCGAAAGGTCTTTTCAGTATACAAGATCCTTTTTTCAGGATCAAAGCGTAACTCTTCGGTCAGCAGTCGTCCAGACTGTTCATCACCAGCTTCGACCCGCCCGGTGAAAATCATGCGTCCGGTCGCCGTGTCCACATCTCCCTGATCCGAGGTTACCACAATAGTGCTTTGGCCTTCTCTGGAAAAACTGAAACGTGGATGATGAATCACGACTTGTTTGTCCTCTCCGCGTTGGGCACTGGGCGCATCCAGGGTCCAGCGCATGCGTTGCTCATCCATTTGGGTCAAATGAATATCCGTGATCAAGGCACCCTGGGCACCTGCCAACAGTTCCGCCGGCTTTGCCGTATCGAGTTGCAATCCATAGGGTCGTTTGAGATACCAGAATACACAAGCAACAATCAGCAAGGAAAGCAGCAAAAAAAAATGCTTGACTGAAGCGCGCTTTTTTTTGGCCTGACCACGAACCACCGTTTGGTCTGCCGGCACGGAATCGTGACTCACATCAACCCCGCTTCCAACAGATCATGCAGATGAATGACACCTTTTGGTTTCATATCCTCTGCAACAACGAATAGACTGGTTATTTTGGCCTCTTCCATTTTGCGTACCGCCTCCACGGCCAGGGCAGCAGCACCAATGGTCTTGGGGGCATGCGTCATGATCTCCCCTGCCAAACGGGTCAACAGATCCTTGTCCTGCTCCAATCTGCGCCGCAGATCGCCATCGGTGATGATGCCGGTCAGACGACCTGTTTCATTCACCACCCCGGTCATGCCAAACCGTTTGGCGGTCATTTCGAACAGGGCATCCCTCACCGGGCTGGCTTCCCCAACACAAGGGATCCTCTCCCCGGTATGCATGCGATCAGAGACTCGAATCAGCAATTTTTTCCCCAGCGAGCCACCAGGATGCAGAAATGCAAACTGTTCCGGGCCGAAATTGCGTTTTTCCAGCAATGAAACGGCCAAGGCATCCCCCATGGCCAAAGCAGCTGTGGTCGAGCAGGTCGGTGCCAGACCCATGGGACAGGCTTCCCGCTCCACGGCAATGTCGAGGACCACATCACTCATGCGGGCCAAAGTGGATTCCTTGCGTCCGGTCAGGGCCAGCAGCAAGACTCCCAGACGTTTGAACACCGGCAATAATGCAATGACTTCGCCGGTTTCCCCGCTGTTGGAAAGCAGCATGACCACGTCTTGACGTGTGACCATTCCCAGATCCCCATGACTCCCTTCCGCCGGATGCAGAAAAAAGGCCGGGGCACCGACACTGGCCAGGGTGGCGGCGATTTTGCGTCCAATCATTCCCGACTTGCCAATGCCGGTGACCACCACGCGACCTGTGCATTCGTACAATAAATTCACGGCCTTGGGGAAGCTGGCATCCAGTCGGTTGGCCATGGCCAATATGGCTTCGGCTTCCAGACGAAGTATGGTACGTGCCCGATCAAGCATGTTTTTGGTTACTCATCATTATTGACAATAAAAAAACCGGGACTTTCCATCGACCCATTGAGCATAATAGCGTATCACAACCCCCATGACTGCAACAAAACGTTACGAGGAGCTTATGAAGATCGTTCGCGACTGCATGTTTCCCAATGTGATCACCCTTTCTCCTCATACCTCTCTGCTGGAAGCGATTCGTCGCATGTCACGACAAGTATCTGGATTTGCCGTGATCCTTGACAACATGAGCCTTGCCGGATTGGTTACCGAATACGACTGCATCAAGTGGTTGGTGCAGAAACCTGACCCGGAAACGATCCGTCTTGGTGATTTGCCCCTCTCTGTTCCTCAAATCGTCCACGAAAACACCCAGTGTCAGGAATTGTTGCAAATTTATTATCGACGCCGCTTTCGTCGTTTTCCGGTACTCAATGAAGACGAACTTCTGTCTGGTGGCATTACCGAAAAGCAAATTCTGCAAGCTTTTCCACGCTCCAATCTGTTGTCCCACTATCGGGTCGCGGACATGACGGCTGCGGATCTCCCCACCATCCCGCCCACTTTGACCTACTGGGAGACGGCAAGACACATCGTTCAACGCCATCGTGGCTGCGTCCTGGTGCAGGAAGGGGAACACTTCCTGGGCATGATCACCGAAGGAGACATGCTCCGTTTTCGCATCAGTGAAAAATGGCATCCAGATACCATGGCCATTACCCTGGCCCATCCGCATCCTCTCACCATTGAGCCGGAACGCGACCTGCTTCATGCTTTGGATCTCTTCATGCGCACCGGACATCGACGCATGCCTGTGGTGACTGCGCAAGGCGCATTGACCGGTCTTTTGACCCAAACCGATCTGTTGCGTCAAGTGGCGCATTCCACCCGTTCCCGTCAGGCGATTCTGAATCCGGAAGACATTGTCGAACCAGCCATCTGGTTTGAACCGGATGGGGAACATCGCATTTTGGCCATCAACGAAAAAGGTGCCCTGGCACTGGCCCTGGATCCGGCGGTCTGGGTGGGACGCCCGGTTGGAAAACTCTCACAGGATCCAACCATTTGGGATGCCATTTCCACGTTGTTGACCAACAGTGGCGTCATCAATCAGATCACGCTTCCTTTGCGTTCCGGCAGTGGCCTGCCGGTCTGCATAGCGTGCCGTTTCAGTCTCGTCCACACCCCCACCGGAGAGGATCGTATCTTCTGGACCATGGGCACTCCTGAAAGTGGCCAATCCCGGTGTGATTGAAACCCTTTTATACAACCATAACAAGGAAAAACAATCATGACCCAATCCCCCCTGGATCTTTCGCAAGATTTCAATAAAAATCTGACCGCTTTGCTTCGCCAGGCCAAGGTCATTGCCGTCGTGGGACTGTCTCCCAAAGCGGATCGTGCTTCGTACCGGGTGGCCAGTTATCTGCAACAGGCCGGATATCGCATCATTCCGGTCCGTCCCATGACTGCCGAAATCCTGGGGGAACCCTGTTATGCCACGCTCGACGACATCCCAAAAGAGATTCAAGTGGACATCGTCGATGTTTTTCGTCGTGCCGAGGAGACCCCGCCCATTGCCGAGGCTGCGGTCCGCATTCAGGCCAAGTGCCTGTGGTTGCAAAGCGGCATTCTCAACGACACCGCACTGTCAATCGTCACCAGTGTCGGCCTGCTTGGGGTGCAAGACCTCTGCCTGATGGTGGAACACAGGCGTTTGGCGCAACACTGGTAATGTTTCAGCCCGACGCCTCTCAAAAATAATCTTCAACAAGGGAAAACACGTAACACACGGAAAAAAAGAACAATGGATGGTCGGTTCTGTTTTTTTTGTGTGTTCCGTGTTTTCCGTGGTTCAAAAAAAGTGTTCAACAGGGCTGCGCAGAGTCTGCATTCATCGACTCAATACCGACAAAGATGCAATCGTGATCGCCCACTGGCTCAAGACTTGAGTCACATCCTTGATGGAACTCATGAATTCAAATGGTTTCGGATCCAGGGGGACCACAATGGTACTTCCAGGCATCAAAACACCGGCCTGTTGATCCCACCAGTTGGCTAGACTCCACATGGCTTGGGCTTTTCCATCCGGCATGACGATGAAAGTTTCGTTCTTGTTGGCGATGTCCTTGAAACCACCCGCCCATTTGATATATTCCTGTGGAGACTGATTTTTGACATACAGGAAGGATCCAGGATTCAGCACCGCCCCGCTCACAGATACCTCGCTGGGCCGTTTGGGCATGAACAACCGATCCCCTGCCACCAGAATGACATCCTGATCAGGTTTTTCCTGGAGAATTTTGGGATTGGTTTCTACCACAATCCGTCCCACCGGTTCCACGGAACGCAAGGAGGCGATAATCCCCCTGGCACTCTCCATCACACCCGCCGTATTGGTCCGATCCTTGTCAGAGGTCATCATGAGATTGGCCAGACTCATTTCCAATTCCTGGGCCACTCGGAGGAAACTCTCTTTTTGGCTCTTTTGGATGGAACTGCGTGTAAAAACAGCCCCATAGGGATAAGCATGCACTGTGAGTCCGCCAGCACGGTTGATGATGTCGGAAAGCTTGTCTTCACGTCGGATGTCATACAGACCTGGACGTACGAATTCTCCTTCCAGGCGGACATAGCCGATCTCGCGGTCGGAAAAAATCGGACTGAAACGCAACATGTCTCCAGGTTTGAGTTGAAAATCATCAAAATGTTTGTTGGTAAAATCCAGAATGCTCCGCGCAGTGGTCGAGGCCCCCCGTTCCGGTTTGATCGTGGGCCGCGACAGTTCCACCTGACGCATATCAGCCCGACTGGTCAGCCCACCTCCAGACTGCACCAGGGAGGAGAGTCGTGTTTCCGGCAAGATCGGATAGACACCTGGTGATCGTACCTCACCGGTCATGATCGCGACATTTTCCAACAGATAGGGCAGTATTTCTGGATACTGCTCGAAAATCGCGGGACATTCATTTTTTTGCATCCCGGATCCTTCAACAGTGAGCATGGTTGAGCTTTTGTCTGTCAGGCGTTTTGCCGCATTTTTATCCTGTTCAAATTCCGTCATGGAGAGATGAATGGCGTTGGAAAAACGAAAGGCGTCGGAAGAAGACATCAACTCAGAGAGATTGCGCAAAGATTGGCAGGAGTGCCGGGGGGGTTTGCCCAACAGTACGGATTGCACCAATGGGTTGGCCAGAAATTGTACCTCCTGGAGACCCAAAATGACGAGCATGTCACGATCCCGTAGCGGCGTGTTACTGGCTGCATCCCCTTTCAAGATGGCGTCCAGATTGACTGCGGCCAGTATTTGATTATGACTGGCCGGATCCACTCTCCGCAACACCCCAAACAAGAGATAGGGATCTGGCTTCAGAATATCGGTATCAAGCAGGAAGTGTCGCACGGTGGGGACGGATTGCAAGGTACGCTCTTGAGGTGTCGTGACGTGTCCGACCATTTGCACCTGTCCGAACTTGAAGCGCAGGAGATCTCCTGGTTGGATGGCAAAGGAGGCAAAATCCTTTTGGGACAAATCCACCATTTCGCGTGTCGCATCCGGGGAGCCGAATTTCCGATCAATCAGAAAACGCAGGGAAGCGAATTTGTTGAGCTTGGCCGCACCCACGAATCCTTGTGCCACTGGAATAATGTCTGTCAATCGGGCTCCAGGGAGTATGGGAAAGAGGCTGGGCTGATCCGTATTGCCTTCCAGCAACACGGAATTTTCCAGCAGGAAGCCCAACAGATCCGGAAACTGGTTGAACACCTCCGGGCAGGCACCTGCTGCGGGTGGTGTGGGTGGTGTGTGCGATCCCAGAGGAAGCGCGCTTTGCAAGCGTGGAGCCATTTTCAATCCAGGACGGGAAGGCTCCGGGAGCGTGACGGTCTCCGCGAGGTCAGAGAGTGCGGGCGGAAGTTGGGTGGCGGTTTGGGCTTTGTTCATCGCCCCAGCGTTCATCGACCCGGCACCTCCCTTGCCAGTGCTGTCGGAAATGACCGGGGTGGCGGCGGTGCCAGGGGTTGAAGGTTTTGCATCCGGCCCCCCTGAGGAGGAGATGCCTCCTCCATCCCGCATCTGCACCAGTTTGGAAAATTGCAGAAAATTCGATGAAGATGCCATGGCCCCCAAGCGTGAAAAACCCGCGCATTGATTGCCTGGCATCGGTCTGTTTTGCACAGCCAACGCATGGGCGTAAGAAAGAAAACGAATATCTTCCATACCCAGGACGATCAGCGTGTCATGATTCAACAAGGGGAGGTCCAGTTCTTCTCTTTTCAAAATCATCCCCAGATCAATGGGCACGAAATGGCGGTTGCGGGTTTGGGGGTTGATGCGGTAAATCACCCCAAACGGCAGATAAGGATCGGGTTTGATCTGTTCCGTATCAGACAAAAGCTGATGCACGGTGCGTGAGCTGGCCAGGGAACGGGTCTGGGGGCGCAAGACATGTCCTGTCAGTGTGACATCTCCCATTAATGATGAGCCGGATTTGGCTTCCACCATGACGATTGTCCCCATCATCACTTTTGGATTTTTTGCCAGATTCAACTCGGAGAGGGTTTCCCTTTCCTTGGCGTCCGGGGAGCGAATGGCAATACGGTTGCCGGTCGGATTGACCAGACCGCCAGCCATGGTCAAGAGGTCACGCAGGAGAATGGAAGCGTGATCCGCAGGCAATTCATAAATCCCTGGCCGTTTCACCAAACCCGTTACTGCGACAACCGGTCCCAGAGGGGGGACCACGATCCGATCACCAGCGGTCAGGGTTGGATCCACTCCGCCTTGCCCTCGGTTCAACAGGGCGTAGAGGTCCACTGACAGGACTTTGCCATCCCGATGGATCTGGATGGCCCGTGAAGAACCGGTCTTGCGCACGCCACCGGCTGCTGCCAGGGCATCCAACAAGGTGGAGAGTCCGGTGACGCGATGCTGGCCTGGTTTGGCCACTTCACCCATTACATAGACTGAAAAAAAACGAAACGTGCCGATGGAGACATAAACTTCGGTTCCAACCTGGGTGGTACGCACTTTTTCTTTGAGTTCATCACGAAACGCGCCAAAGGTGGTGCCTACGACCATCAACGGTTCGATCAGGGAGGGGACCATGACCCGGCCTTCCATGTCCACCCGCACCACGAAGGTGCGATTCTCCTTGCCGCCACGCATGGTGATGATCAATTCATCACCAACTCCCAAGACATAAGAGTCCGGGGCAGCCCCGGCCATGGGTGTTTCCTGGCCTTTGCCAGCACGGAAGACATCATAACCAAACTGGGTGAGTGGGACATTGGCTCGTTGCGAGAAATCGGATTCCAGTGGGGAAGTTGTGCTTTCTTCAGGCACACCAGCCGAAACAGTGACCGAAGATCGATTGTGATTCCGCAACCGGTCCAGGTCGCTGTTGACGGTTTGGGGTTCATCATTGGGCACTTGCATTTTTTGCAAAAGTTCTTTGGGAATTTCCACGGCCCAGACCTGAAGTGGAACCCATGACACCAATACCATGAAGAGGCAACAGAGGCTGATCCACCCTGACCACAGATCGTCTGTTTTCCAGTTTTGTTTCATAGAGCCATTCTCACGCATAAAAATTTTAATTCATTAAAAAAACAAACTTTTGTTTGCCGATCCACCATTCAATGCCGTTCTTCAGGATCCGAGGTTGCCTTGCCAACGCAAAGTCAACCAATTGCGTTTGACTTCATAGGAATCCAATCGTTTGAAAAACGTCATACCCAGCAAGCAGGTGTGCAACTCCCCAGCATGGACTGTGGCGGGCATGTTGTGCAAGGTCAAGTCACCCAAACGCAGTTCATCCAACAGGATCGGGGCACCACGAGTCATGCCATTGGCGGTTTGAAGGTTGAGCGTATACTCCAGGCGGTCAGGCATAAGACCGATTTGTCGGGCTGCTGATCGGGTGAGGACAATGGATCCAGCTCCGGTATCCACCAGAAAGCGGATGGGGACATGATTCACCAGGAGTTCCACATAAAAATGACCGTCAGATGATTTTTGTACATTCCATGACCCTGTATTTTGAGAAAATCCCTTTTGTGGGATTGCAGTGGCCAGCAGGCGATTCCATAAATCCATCCATTCTGGTTGCAAGCCATAACCCAAAACCAATACCAGCACCACCCCCAGCCATATCCCTATGCCTTTTAACAAAGCAGGCAGGAATTTCAAGCGTGTGGAAGTCAGCAGCCAAGCGAGCAGACCGGCTGACAGGGCGGCATACCCCATTGGATCGGTATTGTTTGATGCAAAAATCGGGCCAACAAATCGATAATGTAATGCTGTAGCCACGCCCATGGCGCATAAAAATATCAGGACAAAGCGGATCATGGGTCAGTGAAGATTTTTGGTTCATCAATGATGCATAGGTTCGTGGCCAGTTTTTTCTGCTGGCTGGTTGGTGCCGGAACGGACTTCGGCTTCGAATGTCAACCGGGCACCGTCCAGAAACGTGAGGGTCATCGGCACCCGATCTGCAGGGCGCAAAGCTTTTTGTGGTGCGATCAGCATCAGGTGATAGCCTCCAGGCGTCAGTTGCACCGAGGCACCGGCTGGGATGGGCAGTTGCTTGTGGGCTTTCATCATGGTCATGCCGTCGTGCTGGATGGTTTCGTGCAATTCGACGCTGGCAAACAACGGACTGCTGATCGACACGATGATTTTTTCCTGTTGGCTTTGATTCTGGATGGTCATGTAGGCAGCCAAAGTTTGCACCACGGGGGGGGCGGCCCGGATCCATGGATCCTTGATCTGGATGGCGTCCACGGCCTGTACTGAACATGGAAGCATTAACAGAACAGCGAAGATCAGGCCCAACAGGGAGAGGCGTTTCATGGGAGTTCTCCATAATGTTGACGAATTTTTACAAATAAATCGGCCATCACAGCCGGGGGGTGGAGTTGGGGTTGCAACAGGGCGGCAAATCGCCCTTGCGGGTCCAGCAGATAAAAAACCGACGCATGGCTGATGGTCTGTTCTGCCTGGTCTGTTTTGGCAATCGTTGTATAATGGGCACCCAACTGTTTGGCAAAGGTTTGAATGTTGTCTGGTGTCCCGGTGACCCCCAAAAAGTCGGGGTGAAAAAACGGGAGATACTCTTTCAACTGTTGAGTGGTGTCCCGTTCCGGGTCCACAGTTACAAAAACGCCCTGGACCTTTTGGAGTGCTTTGGGGGTTGTTTGCAACAAGGCAAACATTTCTGCCAACAATCCCATGGCCACCGGGCAGACGTCCGGGCAATGGGTATATCCGAAAAACAAGAACGTCCATTGTCCGGTCAGTCGGTTCAGATCAAAAGTGAGTCCCGCATGATCGATCAGGGCAAAAGGGAGCAGGTCTCGTGGTGTGGGCAACAGAACTCCAGAGAGACTTGTTGGATTGTTTTGGCTCAGGTTTATGGGAGGGGCGGTCAAGGTCACCCAAACGCGCCAGGAGAGCAAAAGCAGTCCACTGCCCCCCAGCACTGCCATGGCCATAGTGCGTCTGGTAAAATGATGCGCTGTGTTCATGCGTGAGCATCCCTGCCGTGCTGCCTGGCGTTTTCTTGCTTTATTGATGCATTCCAGTTTACCCTTGTTTGCTACCGTAAGCCACCATTTTTGTTTACAATGTGTCAGAAAATTATGTGAACGAATAATGATTTGTTTTTCCAGACGGAACAGTCACTTTATGGAAGGGTCTGTTGGACACTTTAGTTTTTGAACCACGGCAAGTACAAAAAAAGAAAGTATCATTTAATAATCAAGGATCATGGCCATGCGGGCTGTTGTTGTTGATCAGGGACAACTGACATGGGAGGGCGTGCGTCATTGCCCGGAACCGGCTGCGGGTGAAGCACTGATCCGGCTGGTCCTGGCCGGGGTGTGTGGCACGGATCTGGCGATCATGCGGGGGTATGGTGATTTTTCCGGCATTCTGGGGCATGAATTCATTGGTCGCGTGGAATCGGTGCCGCATGCTCCCCAATGGGAGGGGTGCCGGGTGGTGGGAGAGATCAATCTGACGTGTGACCGGTGTGCAGCGTGTCGCCGTGGGGACAAGACGCACTGTGCCCAGCGAACCGTGCTGGGGATTCGGGGACGGGATGGGGTTTTTGCCGATTTTTTCACCCTGCCTGTGGCCAATCTGCACCGGGTGCCAGATGATATGCCGGATCAGGTCGCTTTGTTTGTCGAACCCTTGGCTGCTGCCCTGGAAATCCTCCAACAGGCGCATATTCGTCCGACAGATCGCGTGGCCGTGGTGGGGGATGGCAAAATGGGCTTGCTTGTGGCCCAGGTGTTGGCCTTGACTGGATGTGAGTTGCAGGTGATTGGTCATCATCCGGCCAAGTGGCGGATACTTGAGGAAAAAAAAATCCCGGTCCTGTTGGAATCCGCACTCCGTGAAGAGAGATCCTGTGATTGGGTCGTGGAATGTTCCGGTTCCCCGTTTGGATTCGCCTTGGCCCGGCGTCTGGTGCGGCCCCGTGGTCGCATTCTGCTCAAGAGTGCTTTTGTTGTCAATTTTTCGTTGGATCTTGCCTCCCTGGTTGTGGACGAAGTCACGCTCATGGGATCCCGTTGCGGCCCGTATGCCGCAGCCTTGCGTTTGTTGGAACAGGGGCTGGTGCGTGTGGAACCTTTGATTGATGCGGTCTATTCATTGAATGATGGCGTGCAGGCCGTCACCCGCGCAGGAGAGCAAGGGGTGTTGAAAATTCTGATACATCCATAGACAGGGCAGATTACGGTCTGTCCAGACCCATTCACCTTTTTTATTGATTGGATGAGTGAATCTCCATGAGTCATTTTGCTGATCGTTTGATTGACCGTGCCCTGACATCCCATTCCAGAGTGGTTGTGGGACTCGACCCTGCTGTGGAGAGTTTTCCGCAATTCCTCCAGACCCGTTTACAGGAGGAACCCACTGAGGCATGTCTCGAAGAGACTCTTTTTGCGTTCAACCAGACCGTCATTGAGGCCGTGGCCGAAGAGGTTGTGGGTTTCAAGCCCCAGGCAGCCTTTTATGAACAATATGGCCTGGCCGGGATCAAGGCATTGCAACGCACCATGATGTTTTTGCGCGCACAAGGACTTCTTGTGATTCTGGATGCCAAACGCAATGATGTCGCGCATACAGCCCGTGCCTATGCCACAGCCTGGTTGGCCCCGGTCCATCCCCTGTTCAAAACCGCGAATTCATGCCAGGCCGACGCCTTGACGCTCAACGGTTATCTGGGAGGGGATGGCATTCAACCCTTTCTGGATGTCAATCCCGAAGCCGGCTTGTTTGTGCTGGCCAAGACCTCCAACCCTTCGTCTGGTGAATTGCAGGACTTGATTTTGGCATCTGGTGGGAGTGTGGCGGAAAAAATGGCGGAACTGGCGGAACAGTGGGGTCAGGAGTACCGGGGAGAACAGGGTTTTTCCAATGTGGGCGTGGTGGTGGGGGCCACTTATCCAGAAATGGCTGCCCGTTTGCGTCAGATTGCCCCCCATGCCCTGTTTCTGATGCCCGGCATTGGTGCCCAGGGTGGTTCCATCTCCTCTGTGGTGGCGGCTTCAGGAACCCGGCAAGTCGGGGCATACGCTGCGTCTTCCCGTGGGATCCTGTATCCATTCCGGCCAGCGGAACTGGCAGGACCGGATTGGCGCACTTTGGCCATGGCACGGATGGGTCAGGCCGCCCGCGCGTTGCGGACGGCCATTCAAGCGGCTTTGTGAGAATGGACCCATCCGCCAGACCTCGGAACCGGGACCGGAAAACCGGTATCTTCCAGAGCCAGAATGGTTCCTTTCAACGCATCCATGCCATTCTCAATGGCTTCTGTAATAGTCTCGCCATCAGAAAAACACTCATTGAAGTCCGTAAAGTTGATCAGATATCCTGTCCCTTCATCAAGGAGTCATTGGTCTGATTTCAAATGGATAATCCTCAAGTTTATGCATGTCCTGCCCTCCCTTGATAAATTTTATGAATTTCTTCACATAAACAGGTTGTATAGGCTTGTGTGCAGGAATAGCCAACGAATGCCCATCCCCACGAATAAAACTACTCCCCTTGCAGACGCCCTGATTTATAAAGCAGCATTGGGCGTCTGCAAGGTATTTTATTATTTTTTTGTGTTCAATCCCGAACAGTGCGCAGAAACACGACGTCACTGACTTCATTGCGCTGTTGATGCAGGGCATCCAGCTGGATCATGATGTCGTTGATGCGACTTTTGGACGCGCTCATTTGCGCCTCCAGTGGGGCCAATGTTTCTGCCGAACCGGTCTGACTCGATTTGATACGGGTGTATTCCCGATTGAGTTTTTGGAGCAGGGCATTTTCAGCGTCATAGGCATTTTCCGTCTCGGTAATCCTGGCTTTCAGTTCGTGCATTTTATAGTTCCGCCCCTTGTCGGTTTCTGGAAACGCCCAGGTGCGAATGCCGATCTTTGTGGGCAACAGGAGGGGTTTCGTGGCACGCTGTGTGAATTTTTTATGGGAGACTTTTTTTGCGACTTTTTTGGTGCGTGCCTTTGCAGCGATTTTTTTGAACTTTTTGGCAATGATCTGCTTGCGCAGCTCATCCCGATCTTTTTGAATCTGTGCCAGGCGTTGCGATGCCTTGACCGTGACTGGCAAACTGACCTTGGAGGCTGTTTTGGCGATTTGAGGAGGCTCTCTGCCTTTTTCCGCCCCCCAAACCATGGAAAAGGGCGCGACCAGTAGCATCAGTGACAACAACCAAGCTGTGGGGGTGACGTTCATTGCTTTCTCCTTGTTTTTTGGTTTGCTCGTGACTTGGTACTTCCCGTCCGTGAGAGGTACTTTGTAAAATATAAATCATTACAATCTCCTGACATTAAGAAGACAGGATAACACATGTAACACAATATATGAATTATTATTGAGTCTCTTCCACCTGGTTGGAATCGTTGACAATGGACCTCGACCCTTTGATCCTGGCTGACTGTGTCATGCTGGCATTTCCCATTTCAAGTATTGACAACACGCCTGACAAACGTTTGAATAAAGACCATGAACGATACCTCACTCAATCCAGAACGCTTTCCAGAACCCGATCATCCTTATCAAGAGGGTTTTCTGCTGATTCTCATCCTGCTGGCGGTTGGAGGCCTGGGGTGGCTGTTCGCGCCTTTTTTGCCAGGGTTGTTCCTTGCAGCCCTTCTGGCTTCCGCCAGCTATCCCTTGTACCGTCGCATTCAAGACCTCTTGCCTATTGAATCGGTCAAACCTGCCCTGATCATGACTGTTTTGATGTTTTTTTTGGTCGTAAGCCCCATTCTCTATTTATTGGCAGCTACGGCCATCAAGGCAGGCACCTTGACCCATGAGGTGCAAACCTGGTTGACAGGGTTTGCCTCTACCCATGCCATGACCGAAAAGTTGCATGCCATCCTCTCTGGTTTTCCCATTCCCCACGCCCCACGGGAGGCCTTGATCGCCTGGATCATCGAGAACCGCGTCACTCTGGGACAGGATATCGGGATGATTCTGTTGTTTGTTTTCAAGGGGATTACAAACAACAGCCTGGTTTTCATCTCCTCTTTGATTTTGGTGGTTTTTGCCCTGTTTTTCATGTATCGCGATGGACCCTGGTTGGCACATCAGCTCAAAGTCATTACACCTTTGAGCAACCGCTTTGACGAGATCCTGTTCAATCGTTTTGCCGCGTTGGCCACAGTCCTCACGGTGAGTACCGTGGGCGTGGCTGTGCTGCAAGGACTCTCTTTTGCATTAGTGACTGCATTCATGGATCTGCCCTGGTTTTATCTGGGGATGGCCATTGCCGCCGCCTCTTTCATTCCGGTGGTGGGCGGAGTGGTGATCTGGGGACCAACGGCTTATACCCTCTATCTGCGCGGACATCCGGGAGAGGCCCTGTTTTTGGCTTGTTGGGGGGCCATGGTCACAGGTTTCCTCATCGACAACCTGTTGCGCCCTCTCTTCATGGGCTGGTTGTCACGTCAACACGCCCTGGACACCAGGAAGAATTTCGATATACTCAACTATACTTTGTTTACGGTCCTCTCCACCTTTGGCGGGCTGATTCAATTCGGCATTCTCGGTCTGTTGTTTGGTCCGATCATTGCGGCCATGGCTATTTCCGTGCTGGAGGTCTATATTTTGGTTCATGCGGATCGCTTGGATCGCTCATGAATTCACGCGAATCGCTTGGATCGCTCATGCAGGGACATCACACACCCCTTTTTTGCTTCATGATACCTTAGCGACGGAGTACCTCCCACATGCCTGTGACCATGGTTCTGGAACTGGTGAACGAGGCCCTCAAGATTGCCTTGTTGATCTCCGCGCCCATGCTGCTGACCGCCCTGGTCGTGGGTATCATCATCTCACTCTTTCAGTCGGTGACTCAGATTCAAGAGATGACCTTGACGTTCATTCCCAAGATTCTGGCCACTTTTTTTGCCCTCTCCATCACCCTGCCATGGATGATGGAAACCTTTATGGATTATTTTAACAAGTTGTTTGAAATCATTCCTCGCATGGTGTATTGACCCCAGAGGCGGCCTGTCATGGATCCTTCGGCCTTGCTGGACCTGTTTGGACTCTCCACGGGTGAAATCGAACGGATGGTCCTGATTTTTTCCCGACTCTCTGGGATGTTTCTGTCAGCACCCTTCTACTCCCGGAACGCTGGTCCAGCCCGGATCAAGGCATTGTTGTTGATTGCCTTGACTGTGGTGATTTTTCCCCTGGTATCCCCCTGGTCTGGAGAAGGCAAGGGGAACCTGTGGGCTATGGGGTATGCTGCTTTGACCGAAGTGATCATCGGTGCCATTTTCGGCATGCTGGTCCACTGGGTGCTGGTGGCCGTACAGGTTGCCGGTGGTCTGATGGGATTTCAAATGGGACTTTCCATGGCCATGGCCATGGACCCGACCTCCGGGGTGCAGGAAGGGGTGCTGTCCAATATTTTGTATTTGTCCGGGCTGATGATTTTTTTGGCGTTCAATGGTCATCACCTGCTTTTGGAAGGCATCGTGCATTCTTTTTCCACGCTGCCTTTGGGGGGAGGACTTCCTCACTCTTCGGACCTTTTGCAGGGCGGAGTGGAAATCATGGTGCGGATGTTCCGCCTGGCACTCCTGGTGGCAGCTCCGGTCATTGGCGTCACCAAGCTGTTGTATCTGGGAATGGGACTCGTCAACCGGGCTTCACCGCAAATTCAGGTGTTTTTTGTGGCCATGCCCTTGGCCCAGATCATGGGATTTATCGTCATGGGTTTGACCATGGTTCTGTTCGGTCAAGTCATGGTTCAGGAGATGGAATCGTTTTTTTCCGCAGCCTATCACGTCATGGGGTTTTGAACTCATGCATATTCATTTGGATCTGGAATCGGGTATTTCCGGCAACATGTTTCTGGGGGCCTGTCTTGATCTGGGGTTGGATCTGAAGGCATTGAAAGCTGCCCTGGCAACGTTGGGGATGCCGGGTTGGAGCCTGGAAATCAAAAAAGAGCAACGGGGCGGGGTGAGCGGTACACATGTACACGTCAAGGTGCATCATACCCATTCGCATCGTCATTTGGCACCCATTCTGGCTATGATTTACACGTCCGGGTTGCCAGAGCCGGTCAAAAAACAGGCGGATGCCATTTTTACCAAGCTGGCCGAGGCTGAAGCCGTGGTGCATGGCGTCGATGTGGAGGAGGTTCATTTTCACGAAGTCGGGGCTACGGATGCCATCATAGACATTTGTGGCGCGGCGTTCGCGGTTTGGAAATTGGGCATTACCCAGGTGACTTCATCATCTGTTCCGACAGGTTCCGGGTATGTCAACAGCGCGCATGGACGACTCCCCATTCCGGCCCCGGCTGTGGCTGAGATGTTGCGCAGTCATCGGGTTCCTTTGCGACCGGACGCAGTGGAGGCGGAGTTGGTCACGCCCACGGGTGCTGCGATTCTCGTCACTTTGGCGCAACGTTTTGTTCCAATGGAATTGAGCCGTATTGATCGGGTGGGATATGGACTGGGCACTCGTGAGTTGTCTGGACGCTCGAATCTTTTACGCATTTTGGCCCAGGAGGAGGCTGAATCCTTGGATACCTTCTCCCCGAATGCCAGTTTGCAGCGGGAACGGGTGGCTGTGCTTTCCTGTCATGTGGATGACATGAATCCAGAGTGGTATGGCCCGTTGTGGGATCGTTTATTGGGAGCCGGTGCCCTGGATGTGGCCTTGATTCCCATGACCATGAAAAAGGGGCGTCCTGGAGTGCGTATTGAAGTGGTGGGGCGTCCCGGAGAAGAGACCGCGTTGGCCCGGATCATATTGACTCATACCACGACTTTGGGAGTGCGTCTGGCACTGATGGATCGTTTTGTTTTGCCGCGCAAGGAACGTGTTTTGAAGACCCCCTGGGGTACGATTCGCATCAAGGAGGCTGGTGGGGTATGGCGTATGGAACATGACGATTTGGCGCAACTGGCCCATCGTCAAAACTGGAGCCTGCTCGAAACCCAGCAACACCTGACACCGTATCTGGCTTTGGCGATTGGCAGAACAGCCAAGGCTGTGACTCTTGGCAAACAGGATGTGACGGCTCCTGATCAGCCAGAAGTGCTGAGTGACACGAGCCGACACCTGGTTGAGTTCAAGCAATATGTCCCCTGATACTTTGCGTTCCTTGTTGACTGCGTTGGCACATGGTCAGACCTCCGTGGAAGAGACCATGCGCCAATTGGAGCGATTTCCTGTGGATTCCGTGCATCAGGATGGCGCGGTGGTGGCGCGAATGGATACGCAACGAAGCATCCGGCATGGTTTTCCTGAAGTCATTCTGGCTCAGGGAAAGCGTTTTCATCACTTGCAGGGGATCATTGAGCGTGCCTTGGAACACGAAGGCACACTGTTGATCACCCGTGTGACCCGCAAAAGGATGGATCGGCTGTGTGCCCAATTCCCCTCCTTGACCCAGGCTCCTGGTGCGAATTGTTTGTTCAGGCAATTGGAAAAAAAACCCGGTACAGGTCTGGTTGGGGTGTTGTGTGCCGGGACGAGTGACATCCCGGTGGCCGAGGAGGCGGCTTTGGTGGCCCGTCTCATGGGGGCGCGGGTGGAGACTTTTTATGATGCCGGAGTGGCTGGTTTGCATCGTTTGTTGTCTGCCGGAGAGTTGTTGCGTTCTGCGCGGGTGTTTGTGGTCGTGGCTGGCATGGAGGGGGCATTGCCTTCGGTGGTGGGGGGATTGGTAAACAGGCCGGTCATTGCCGTGCCTGCGTCATCGGGGTATGGGGCCTCGTTTCACGGGGTATCGGCTTTGTTGGGAATGCTGAACAGTTGTGCTGCCAATGTGACTGTGGTCAATATTGACAATGGGTTTGGGGCTGGGTATGTGGCTGGTTTGATCAACCGAACCTGATGAAATGCGGCATGACATTTGAGACGGAACCCATGATTGGGGGTGCAGAGGGAACCATTCCGCCAAAGTGGAAGGCCGGACATTCAAATGGAAGAGAGTCCATCCTCGCGATGTGGATTGGGGGGGGGTGGTTTGTCATCCTGCTTGGGCTTGGGTTGCAGTCGTTGTTCCAGTTCTTGCATCAGGCGTTTGGTCTCCTTGAGAGCCTGATCGGTTTTTTCTTGCAACGCCGGCAATTGGCTTTCATAGGTGAGACGGCCTGCCTTGCCCAGGGCGTCCATGGCCCCACGCAGATGGTCGCGGACTTGGCCCAATGCTTCCCGTTGCTGGGCGGTCTTGTCTTCGGCAGGCGTCTCTTCTGCCAACAAGGAAACCGGCATTCCCATCAATAACAAGAAAATAAAATATTTCATGGCGATACCTGGTTTGGTGCAAGAGTGATCCATGCATTGTTTGCCACAAAGGAGATGATGCCCTTCGGGCAGAAAGTCAACAGCAAAACCCTGGGGGATGAATCCCCCAGACCCCCTCTTTTTTTT
>JAMOBH010000409.1:0-4310 GCA_039908085.1 Magnetococcus sp. YQC-5 | reverse complement strand
TGGACCCCACCAGGGGGAATGATTCCCCCTGGACCCCCCAACAGTTTGTTCCGGCTTTAAGTAGGAGGCCGGCACGATGGCTCTGTTTATCCAAAATGAATCTTGGCTTCCAAATTGGCGCGAGAATCGGCACTGTTGAGGGCCTCTTCCAGGCTGACCGCTCCTTCTTTGTACAAATTGAACAAGGCAGTATCAAACGTTTGCATACCTTTTTCTGTGGATTCGGCCATGGATTCCTTGACGCCGTCAATATCCCCCTTGAGGATCATTTCAGAGATGTGGGGGGTATTGATCATCACTTCCACAGCAGCCCGACGCTTGCCGTCCACGCTGACGACCAGTCGTTGCGAAAGAATGGCCCGCAAATAGAGTGACAGATCCATGAACAACTGTCTGTGGAGGGCCTCTGGAAACATGTTGATGATGCGGGTCAGGGCCTGATAGGCGTTGTTGGCATGCAGGGTGGAAATGGCCAAATGACCTGTGCCAGCCAGTTCCATGGCAGCTTCCATGGTCTCCCGATCACGAATTTCACCGATCAGAATCACGTCCGGGGCTTCACGCAGACTGCTTTTTAATGCCTTGGCATAAGAGAGCGTGTCAATACCGACCTCTCTTTGGTTGACAATGGATTTCTTGTGGGGATGGATGAATTCCACCGGATCTTCAATGGTCAGGATGTGTCCGCCCGCATTGGAATTGCGGTGATCCACCATGGCCGCCAAGGTGGTGGATTTGCCTGAACCCGTTCCTCCCACCATGAGCAGCAAACCGCGCTTGTTCATGATGAGTTCCGCCAGGATGGGTGGGACTTTCAGTTGCTCCAGATTGGGGATCTGGGAACGAATATAACGCAAAACGAGCGCGGGTTGGTTTTTTTGATGAAAGGCATTGACCCGGAAACGTCCCTCTTCGCCCAGGGAGATGGCAAAATCGATTTCCAGGTTTTTTTTGTAAAATTCTGCCTGGGCTGCGTCCATGATGCCCAGGGCTGCCTTGAGGACCATGTCAGGGGTGAGAGTCTCCTTGCCCACCGAGGCCAGACGACCATCCAGTTTCATTTTGGCCGTGGTTCCAGGGGTGAGAAAAAGATCCGATGCCCCTTGTTCGATCATGAGTTTGAGATAGGGGGTGACGTTCATGTTCAATCATCTTTGCGGATCAGGCTGAGGCCTTCCAGCCCTTTGTTGATATCGCCTTTTTTCGCGCTTTTGCCTTCGAGTTTGACTTTCAGACGGAGTTCGTTGGCAGAATCGGCATTGCGCAGGGCGTCTTCGTAGGTGATCAAATCGGCTTCCAGGAGATCAAACAGGGCCTGATCGAATGTTTTCATGCCCAGATCATTGGATTTGGACATGATTTCCTTGATGCTGGAGACTTCTCCCTTGAAAATCAGGTCGGAAATCAAGGGGGATTTAAGCATGATTTCAATGGCCGCCACCCGACCACCGCCTTTTTTCTTGATCAGGCGTTGGGAAACAATAGCACGCAGATTCAAAGAGAGATCCATCAGCAACTGTTGCCGTTTTTCGTGAGGGAACATGTTGATGATGCGGTCCAAGGTCTGGTTGGCACTGTTGGCGTGGAGGGTGGAGAGGGCCAAATGGCCGGTTTCAGCAAAGTTGATGGCATGTTCCATGGTTTCCTGGTCGCGGATTTCACCGATCAGAATCACGCTTGGAGCCTGACGCAGGGTGTTTTTGAGGGCGGCATGCCACGAGAGGGTATCCACGCCCACTTCCCGTTGGGTGATCATGCAGTTGATGTGGGGATGGACGTATTCGATGGGATCTTCGATGGTGATGATGTGGTCATAGCTCTGTCGATTGCGCACACCGAGCATGGAGGCCAGGGTGGTGGATTTGCCGGATCCCGTACCGCCTACCACCAGGACCAATCCGGTTTTGCTCATGACCACGTCCTTGAGGATCGGAGGCAGGCCCATTTTATCGAAATCCGGGATGTCGGTGGTGATGGTCCGCAACACCATGCCGGCTTGTCCCTGTTGGATGAAGGCATTGACCCGGAAGCGTCCGATGCCCTGGGGATTGATGGCGAAATTGCACTCCTTGGTGGCGTCGAAATCCTTGATCTGACGGTCATTCATGATGGCACGGACCAGCATCAGACTTTGGGAGGCGTCCAGAGGGGCATTGGCCAACGGGGTCATTTTGCCGTCCAGTTTGGCGGCAGGGGGAAAGCCGGCGGTGATGAACAGGTCGGAACCGCCTTTGTTCAGCATTGTTTTCAAGGCGTCGAGCATGAATTTAATGGCTTGATCGCGTTCCATGGCAGGAGATCCTTCAAAAAGTTTTGTCAATATGATTGAATTGGCGTATGATCGCGATCAACACCCTCGCGTTGGCAAGACAGGGTTGGGGGAGGGCGATTGCCTGTTTGACGCTTGAATACGCACCAACAGGTTAAAGACTTTTTTTCCCGTTGGGAAGGGATCGAATCGTGGGATGGAGTGATTATGGACGGTGCTGGATGACTCAACCTGTACCACACGCATCCTGATCCATGATTGTTGGCCGCCTTTTCACCCCAATCTGTTGAATCACCTCCAGCAAACGTTGCTTTTTGATAGGCTTGCTCAAATACAGATCACACCCTGCCTCTCGACTGCGTTCTTCCTCCCCATGCAGGGCGTGGGCGGTCAGAGCCACAACAGGAAGTGCCCGCTGTCCAGTGTTCTGTTCCCATTGGCGGATCAGGCGCGTAGCGGTATAGCCGTCCATCACAGGCATCTGTACATCCATGAAAACCAAATCAAATGCCTCACATTGCACACGTCGCACCGCCTCCTCGCCGTCCTCCGCTATACTCAGGTGATGTGAGGTGTTTTTGAGGAAGGTTTTAATCAAAAGCTGATTGTCCTCAGAGTCCTCCACCAGCAGGATACTCATGGCCGGAGTGGTGACCACAGGGGTCGTTTCCTCCTCTTTGTCTGGAAGGGGCGGGGGGTCGGCCAGGAGCAGGGGTAAAGCAACATGGAAGGTACTCCCAGACTCGGACGGGCTTTCCACCCAAATCCGACCTTTCATCAGTTCCACCAGTCGTCGCGAGATGGTCAGACCCAAACCAGTGCCTCCATACCGGCGCGTCATGCTGGTATCTCCTTGAGTGAAGGCATTGAAAATCGATCCGATCTGATCCTCGCCAATGCCGATGCCTGTATCTTCCACAGTCAGATGGAGCTGTCTGGGACGTGCATGGTCCACCTGGCAGCGCAACGTCACCTGACCTGATTCAGTAAATTTGATCGCATTGCTCAACAGGTTGAACAATACTTGACGCAGTCGCAAACCATCTCCCAACACCCACTCCGGAAGCGTCTTGTCCATCTGCAAATCAAGCCCAAGTCCCTTGCCAACGGCCATCACCCGCAGCAACTCGATGACGTCGCCCATCAACTGACCCATACTGATCGGTTCTTGCACAATTTGCAAATGCCCGGCATCGATTTTTGTCAAATCCAGAATCTGATTGATCAGTGCCATCAGGTTACTTCCTGCCTCCTGAAGTTTATGCACGTAGCCTCTTTGTTCATCTCCCAGTTCTGATTCCAGAAGCACATCCCCCATTCCAATCACCACGTTCATGGGAGTGCGGATCTCGTGGCTCATGATCGCCAGAAATTCGCTTTTGGCCCGATTGGCTGCTTCAGCTTGCTCTTTGGCCTGAATCAAAGCCAATTCGGCTTTTTTGCTTTCAGTAACATCCAGCAAGACGAAAATCAGCCATTCGATCCGGCCTTGTTGGTCTTTGATCGGATACAAGGTCCAATCCCAATACGTCACCCCCCATTCAGGATGATCTGGAAACTCAAACGGTTTGGCAGTTATTGTAAAGGGTTCACCCGTTTCAACCACTTGACGAAAAATTGTTTCATTTTCTTGATGGGGATACAACGTGAAGTGATTCTTGCCTGGAAAATAATCTGGATCCAGGTCGCACGCGCGAGCATAAGAATTGTTGACGCGAATAAAATTGAAATCACGATCAAGAAAGACAATTGAGAGGTGGGTCGTGTTGAATAATTTTTCCAAAAAGATATTAGATTTTTGTGCTTCACGCATGGAATGCTCAGCCGCTTCTTTTGCAAGAATCAAGGATGTATTCATCTGTTTGCGTTCAGTAATATCAAAAAACAGGACCAAGAAGTCCGTCTCTATGGAAACTCCCGAAAACAGCATGGTACGTAGTGCTTGGCAGAAAATAGCAAAATATCTTGCAGAACAATTATTTATGCTTGATTTTTGTGATGGAAGTTTGTATCCTGCAAGGATCATAAGCCATGTCGGTGA
>JAMOBH010000408.1:0-4312 GCA_039908085.1 Magnetococcus sp. YQC-5 | reverse complement strand
TTCTGGCAATGGATTGGTATCGCTCATGGTTTGCGGTTCTGGCAACGGATTGGTATCCATCATGGTTTGCGGTTCTGGCAATGGATTGGTATCGCTCATGGTTTGCGGTACTGGCAACGGATCGGTGCTGGTCACGGCTGCGGCCACAGGTTCGACAGGCAATGGTTCTGGCGCGGTGCATGGTTCGCTGACATGGGTTGTGGTCTGGGTCGCTGGTTCTGGCGCGTCAAGGCTGGTGGGTGCTGCTGGCGCAACGGGGGTGAGGATTTCTTCCAGAGCAGACCTTGCGGCAATCCGGGTCGTGTTTTTCCATGTCGGGGCTGATTCAAACGGGTTCATGGACGGGGTGGGGGCGGGTAAAAATCGGGTTTCTGTCAGGGTTTCCGCCCAGTTCGACACGGGGAGCAGGGGGGCTGGAGAAAAAACGGTGTCGGCCTTGTCATGGAATGTCTCCCCGGTTGTCGGGCGTTCAATCAGATCCTGTCGGGTGGGGAGGGGCAATGGGGTTTTTTTCGTGGTTTTGTCAAGCCAAGAGGAAAAAACATTCCGTCCGGTGGTGGTTTTTGGTACTCTCCAATGGTCGGCTTCCTTGTGCATCTTGCTTTGGTTCCTTCCACCCTGGTTGATGATCATGACTCGATAAACACCCCATCATAAACTAGAAGTGAAATTAATCCAGAAAAAATTTTTGCGTCCTGGGGTTCTCAGGCATGGCAGGCTTGAACGTGGGGGGCGGATCAGGGCATGGCATACGACGGTAATCTGGTTTTTGGCCTGCTGGCAGAAAAAGTGGCCGTCGGACACCTGCACGGGTTGGGATACCGGATTCTCGCGCGCAATGTGCGATTTCGGGGGGGGGAGTTGGATCTGGTGGCCAAACAGGGAGACGTTCTGGTATTCTGTGAGGTCAAGGCTCGTCGGAGTCAGGCATCCGGGGAACCCGGCGAGGCCATCCATGCTCACAAGCAATCCAGGCTCGCCCGGTTGGCGGAGGATTATATACAGTCGCATCCAGACCTGGCTTGCCTGGAGTGTCGATTTGATGTCGTGCTGGTATGGCGGACGGGCTGGCGTTGGCGGGTCGAAGTGATCACGGATGCGTTTCGTCCAGGATGGGAGTGAGTTTGGGTTTTGTTCGACAGTAAACAGGGAAGGAGGTTTCTGATGACCGGTTTGCGCGTTTTGTGGGTTGTGGGGGGGTTGATGCTGGTTCAGGCCCTGTCGGCTTGTGTGCCGATGGATTCATCCAAGGGGACCATCACTTCCGGCTTTCTGGGTGAGCGGCGCAGCCCGGAATCTGCCATGGAAGATAATTTGTTGGCTATCAAGCTGCGTGGTTATTACATGCGCAGTGACAAGGTGAGTGCGTCCAATATCAACGTCTCGGTGTATGATGGGACTGTGTTGTTGACTGGAGCCGCCGCTTCACAAGAGGAGATCGATGCCGCAGTCTCCATTGCCAAGGGGACGCGCGGGGTGGTGAAGGTCTTTTCGGAACTCAAGGTGCAACATGCCTCTTTGACCGAAACCACCAAGGATACCTGGTATACCACGGAGGTCAAAAGTCGTCTGTTGGCCGACGAACAGGTTCGGGGCATGGATATTCATGTCGAGACCACCAAGGCGGTGGTTTATCTGATGGGGATGGCGCAAACCGTGGCAGAGCGCAATCGGGCGGTGGAGGTGGCACGACAGGTCAAGGGCGTCAGGGAGGTGGTCTCTTTTATCGAAGTGAGATCTTCCACACAGCCAGTGACCCCTGGATCCGAACCAAGAAAGTTCAATGCCCCGGCACCCGTGAGGTATGGTCAGTCGGAAGAGGCGATCAAGCCTGAGTCGGTTCCGGTGCGACGGGTGGATTCTGCTCCGGCTTATGCCCCTGACAGGTCAGCCCCCCCATCGGGTGGCGCGCCAGTGAAGCCGGGTGCCTCCATTGACAGCGGTTTCTGATCTTTTTCCTGGTATCCGGGACGAACTGGCGGCGGTGGTGGGTGTTGGGAATCTGCTTGTCGGTGCGGTCCAGCGGGAGGCGTATGCCTGGGATAACACCGGACGCCGGTTTTTGCCCCAGGCTGTGGTCCTGCCAGAGACCAAAGAGCAGGTTGCCGGGGTGTTGCGGGTCTGTCATCGGGTCGGGATGCCTGTGGTGCCCCGTGGTGCCGGGACTGGGTGCGTGGGCGGAGGATTGGCTGTACGCGGTGGGGTGGTTTTGTCCACCCAGCGTATGAATCGCATTCTTTCGGTGGCACCAGAGGATCGTTTGGCTGTGGTGGAACCTGGAGTGGTCAACGCCGATTTGCAAGCCCGTTTGCACGCTCATGGTTTGTTCTGGCCGCCGGATCCCTCCTCGTCGCGTGTTTGCACGATTGGTGGCAATCTGGCCATGTGTGCGGCGGGGCCTAATGCGGTGCGTTATGGCGTGACCCGGAATTGGGTCTTGGGATTGACCGTGGTGTTGCCAGATGGAAGCGAGATGCGGACCGGAGGGTATACGACCAAAGGGGTGGTTGGTTATGACATGACCCAACTGCTGATTGGTTCGGAAGGGACTTTGGCTGTGGTGGTCGAGGCCATTTTGCAACTGGCCCCTCGTCCGGCCCATCGACGGTTGCTGCGGGCCTTTTTTCGCACCATGGAGGGGGCGGCTCAGGCCGTCGCGGGTGTGATGAGTCAGGGTGATCCCCCTTCGGCTTTGGAATTCCTGGATCCGGCTGCGTTGGACCTGTTGCGTCAAGAAGGGGGCGGGGCGTGTCATCCAGAGGGTCGCGCCTTGTTGTTGTTGGAAGTCGAAGGGGGTGCGGGTGAGGTGGATCGCAAGGCCGAAGATGTCAAGGCGCGTCTTGCCCTTTTCGATCCGCTGGAGACGCTGTTGGCTGCTACTGCCCAGGAGATGCAGCAGGTCTGGGCTGCGCGGTATGCCCTTTCACCCACCTTGACCCGGATTTCACCAAAGCGGATCAATGAGGATGTGGTGGTGCCGGTCTCCTCTCTGGCAGCACTCGTCGAGGGGTTGGCCCGCATTGCCCAGGAAACGGGTCTTCCCATTGTCAGTTTCGGGCATGCCGGCAATGGTAACATTCATGTCAATCTGTTGACCAATCCGGCGGATCCCGCTACTGAAATCCGTGCAAAAACAGCATTGGATTTGGTGTTTCGTCTGGTGTTGGATCTGAAAGGAACCTTGTCAGGGGAACATGGGGTTGGTATCATGAAAAAAGATCACATCCATTGGGAACTCGACCCCCGTTCCCTGGAAATGCAGAGGCAGATCAAAACTTTGTTTGATCCCAAGGGCATTTTGAATCCAGGCAAGATTTTTCCTGAGTTTGTTGATGCGGGTATCACAAAGTATTGACTTTTGCCGCGTCTGGCCTGTATCGTTGGCTCGTTTATATCTGCTTTGGAGACATGATCATGAAAATCGCCGATATTCAATTGCCAGAAGGTTACAGGCCCTCCGAGGACGAGGAGTTCATGTGTCCCAATCAGAGGGCCTTTTTTCGTAAGTTGTTGCTGGAGTGGGAGCAGCAATTGCTGGAAGAAGCGGAAAAAACTGTGAACATCATGACCGAGGAAAAGGCGATTTTCGCTGATCCTACGGATCGGGCCTCACTGGAAACGGACCGTAATTTCGAATTGCGGACCAGGGATCGGGAGCGCAAGCTCATTTCCAAAATCAAACGGACCATCGAGGCCATCGAGGACAATCAATACGGTTATTGCGAAGAGTGTGGTGTGGAAATCGGTTTGCGTCGCCTGGAAGCCCGTCCCGTGACGGATTTGTGCATCAGTTGCAAGACTGCCGCAGAACGTCAGGAAAAAGTGACCCGCATCGTCGAAGACATCCATTTCGAAAATTGAACCATCCAAGACCTTGGGGCGGTGCCACCCCCAATCTCTCCCCCCCCCTATTTTTTTCAAAATTATTAAAAAAAAAGAGGGGGTCTGGGGGATTCATTCCCCAGGGTTTTGCTTTTGACTTTATGCCCGAAGGGCATCCAAGTCATTTCACCACCCCCAATCCAAAATCAAGCAGCTTGAAAAACGGCCTTTCATAAAGGTCATATCTTCGATATTCTGCAAACATCGATGGGGGGGGCATGCCTGCCTGCCGATCCAGTCACGATCCTGTTGCATGGAATTCCACTTGGTTTGTCTGGTCTGTAAAGACCACCAGGACCATTTCGAGTCAAGATGATGGACAATCAGAACGATAAAAACAGATCACAATACGACACTACAATCAAAGATTTGTTTGGACCTCTGCCACAGACGTTATTGCAGATTTTGCTTGGGCAGCACGCCGTGGCAT
>JAMOBH010000064.1:0-20999 GCA_039908085.1 Magnetococcus sp. YQC-5 | reverse complement strand
CGTATCGACCGTTTTATGTTCTGGTCATTTGGCATCACCATTACCGCATCCGGGATGGTGATCACTGTGTTGAAATTATGGCATTGAATCGACCAACGACGAGATCATCCAGATAACGCACAACTCAATGGGTATGGGGTCTTCGATCTGAGCGTGAAGGGAGGGAGGGGATCAAATGGCATTGCAGCAGGTTGAAATCGATCAGATCATCACGCAACTCAGACCTCAACTCACCCTCTGGATGGCGGAACGAGGCCCTGAGAAAACTTCGATGCTCTATGAGATGGAATTACGCGAGCGTATCGTGCGGGTGGAAGAAGAATTGAAGCATCAACGAGAATTGATGCAACAAGGGTTTGAAATGATGAAAAAACAGTTCGAACAGGTGGATAAACGGATCGAACAGACGGATAAATCTATTGTAAGGATTGAAGAAGAGTTTAAGTATCAGCGAGATGTGATGCAACAAGGGGTTGATGCGATCAATAAACGGATCGAACAGGTGGATAAACGGATCGAACAGGTGGATAAACGGCTCGAACAGACGGATAAATCTATCGAACAAGTGGATAAACGGCTCGAACTGCTAGATAAACGGCTCGAACAGACGGATAAATCTATCGTGAGGATTGAAGAAGAGTTTAAGCATCAGCGAGATATGATGCAGCAAGGGTTTGCCGCGATAGATAAACGGTTCGAACAGGTGGATAAACGGTTCGAACAGCTGGATAAACGGTTCGAGATGATGACCCTTCGTATCGACCGGTTCATGTTCTGGTCTTTTGGTATCACCATTACCGCATCCGGGATGGTGATCACTGTGTTGAAATTATGGCATTGAAGCAATCTGTCAGCCTGAAGGACGAAATTTGGACCATGAGGAGCTGGGAGGGATCAAATGGCATTGCAGCAGGTTGAAATCGATCAGATCATCTCGCAACTCAGACCTCAACTCACCCTCTGGTTGGCGGAACGAGATCCTGAGAAAACTTCGATGCGCTACGAGATGGAATTACGCGAGCGTAGCGTGAGGGTGGAAGAAGAATTGAAGCATCAACGTGAATTGATGCAACAAGGGTTTGATATGATGAAAAGACAGTTCGAACAGGTAGATAAAAAGCTTGAACAGGTAGACAAAAAGCTTGAACAGGTTGACAAGCGGCTTGCTCAAGTGGACAAGCAGTTCGAACAGGATGATATTCGCCTTGAAAATAGTGATAAAAGATTTATGTTGATGGCTAAACGGATAGAGCAGGAGGATAAACGGATCGAATTAATGAATAGAAGGATTGAGCATGATGATATAAGATTTAATTTGCGGATCCAGCGCATCGACCGTTTCATGTTCTGGTCGTTTTGTGGCACTATCATTGTATTCTGTATGATGATCATTGTGTTGAAATTGTGGCATTGAATCAATCCGTCAGCAATCACGAATCATCCAGGTGACTCAAGACTCCTGTTGGTAGGGAGGGGGTTCGAACCGGTGGATCAACGGTTTGAAATGATGACCTTCCTCATCGACCGTTTCATGTTCTGGTCTTTTGGCATCACCATCACCGCATCCGGGATGGTGATCACCGTATTAAATGATGGTTTTGAACCTTTGACGATCACCCCTCCCGCACATTCCAATCCGCTTCTGCGCAAGAGGTGACATTTCTTTCGTCCATGTGATTCACCCATCCATCACCATAAGTCGCCCGAATATATTCCTGCGTGGGGCGCAAACCCATTCCAAACAAAATTCGATCCCGCTCGGCCAAGGGGCGCAGATCCTTGTCTTCGGAAACCCGACGCCAGACTTTGGGCAGGCGGGCTTTGGGAAAATTCCATTCAATCAACCAGGTTGCAACAGAGCGGTTGAAACTGTCACATACCAGATCCGCATCTCCCTTGACCACCTCATTGCGTACCTGTTTGTGAACATCAGCTTTGTATTGTCCGCCAGCCGCATCCGTTGTTTGCGTTTGTGACAACGTCACCTTGGCAATGGCCGCATTCATGCGGTCCAGAAAGCTCTCATAACTCACCTGCCCCCCACGGGTCGATTCAATGAGTTCCACTTTCATGCCTTCTGGCACAATAATGCCTGAATCCGTCTGAATCGCCCGCAATGCGGATAAAAGCCGACGTTTTTCCTCTTCAGTGGCGTTCATCGGATAACTGCCCATCGCCGTCGGCATACCGAATTTGTCCATGAAAATCAGCCAGAGCTTCAAACCGTTGCGCTTGAAAAAAACCGGCCAGTAGAGCCAATGGGCCAAGCCCAAACCATACGGTTCATCGTCGTTGTCGGTTCCCGCGTGAAAATGCCAGAATTTTCGTTCCGGCAAGGATTCACCGTGGGGATTGTTCGGTGTCAACAGCAAAGGTCTGCCTTGGGGGTCGAACACAAAACGTCGCTGTTTGCGTACCTTGATGGCCTCCAGAGTCACATAAGCACCCGCACGACCCCACAGGCATTCAGCCACCGCAAAACCGTAAAATACTCCGTACAACATTTTGTCAGTCACCGAATCCCAGGCGATGTTTTGCAAGGTCTCTTTGACAAAATCCGCTGCCATGCGACTCTGACGGTCATCGCCACCAGGCCGGACACCCCATTCAGAGGAGGTGACCGCCATACGTCGCTGCTGAAAGGTGGATGCCACCTGATCATCACGCAAGACATCCTCGTAGAGGGCATAATCTCCGCCCTTGCCTTGCAATACCGAATCCTGAGGCAGCAGTGCGTTCATCAATCCGCCATAATTCCGGGTGATATCGCGTCCGTCACCTGATACGGCGACTTCACGGAAACTTGGTTTAACCGATTTTGTGGGTGCTTTGACCTTGGCCATGCGGGGGAACTCCCTGTGAGAATGAATTCAAGATACCTGATCAATACGACGCCTAAGATATCCCGATCCAAGCTTGATCCATCAAGATGAAGTTGTGCAGCGATCACGCCCGTAACGCTTTGCCACTCCGCAACACCTGCAAGAAAATTTCCCCGTAACGTTTCAGCTTGCGGGAACCAATTCCAAAAATCTGCTCCATCTCCCGCAAGGTGGTTGGATTTTTTTTGAGTATTTCCTGTAAGGTGGCATCCGTGAAAATGACATAAGGTGCAACCTGCTGCTCCTGAGCCAGATACTGACGGGTATCCTTGAGGGCCTTCCACATGGCAAGGTCTGCTGGTTGTGTGAAGGGTACCGCTGTTGTTGGTTTGCGCTCCTTGCGTTCGACACTCTCCCTGGCAGGATCCAGGCGGAATCGGACCGTGGTTTCACCCCGCAGCACGGGACGACATTTTTCGGGTAAATGCAACCCACCGTAACCGGTCACATCCACGGTGGCCAAGCCCGCTGCCACCAGTTGCCGGAAAACAGAACGCCATTGGCCAACACTCAATGACTTGCCGATGCCGAATAATTTAAGTTTATCGTGTTGATTGTGTACGATCCGTTCGTTGCTGTTTCCGCACAGCACATCCACCAGATAGTTCACCCCAAAGCTTTGCCCGGTGCGGTAAATGCAGGAGAGTGCCTGGCGAGCCGCTTCGGTTCCATCCCAGGTCACAATCGGATCCAGGCAGGTGTCACAGTTGCCACAAGCTGAATCGACCGACTCACCCAGATGACGTAACAAGATGCCTCGCCGACACTCCACGCTTTCACACAAGCCCAGCAGAGCCTCCAGTTTGTGATGTTCAATGCGTTTGAATTCCTCGCCGGCTTCAGACGTTTCGATAAATCGGCGCAGCATGATGACATCTTCCATGCCATAGGTCATAAAGGCATTGGCAGGCAGACCGTCGCGACCAGCACGACCGGTTTCCTGATAATAGGCTTCGATGCTTTTGGGCAAATCCAGATGGGCCACAAAACGGACATCGGGTTTGTCAATCCCCATGCCAAAGGCGATGGTGGCCACGATCACGATGCCTTCCTCATTTTGAAAGCGATCCTGATGGAGCTGACGCTGTGGTCCGTCCATGCCAGCGTGATAGGGCAATGCATGGATGCCTTTCTTGACCAGCCAGGCCGCAGTCTCGTCAACGCTTTTACGGGACAATCGATAAACGATGCCCGCATCATGGGTGTGTTCGGCACGCAGGAATGCCAGCAACTGTTCCTGGGGACGATCCTTGATGGTGATTCGGTAACGAATATTGGGTCGATCAAACCCACCCACAAAGACCCTGGCATCATCCAGCTGCAAGCGTTTGAGAATTTCCATGCGTGTGGGAGGATCGGCAGTGGCGGTCATCGCCAACCTGGGGACACCGGGAAAGTGTTCTTTGAGTACCCCCAATCCCAAATAATCCGACCGAAAATCATGACCCCATTGGGAAACGCAGTGGGCTTCGTCAATGGCCAACAAGGCGATTGGCATGCTTTTCAGCCATTCCAGGGTATGGGAGGTCAGCAGGCGTTCCGGGGAGACATACAACAGGTTCAACATCCCATTTTCAGCCTGGCGCATCACCTCTCCGGTTTCTCCAGGTGCCAGATTGGAATGCAACGCCGCTGCTGCCACTCCCAATTGTCGCAATCCCGCCACTTGATCCCGCATCAAGGCGATGAGGGGCGACACCACGATTCCCATGCCAAAACGCAAGATGGCCGGAATTTGAAAGCATAAGGATTTGCCTCCACCCGTGGGCATGAGTACCAAGGCATCTCCCCCCTGCATCACATGCCGGATGACAGCCTCCTGATCGCCTCGAAACGAGGTGTAACCAAAGACCTGACGCAAGAGCGTCAAAATCGCATCCGACCCTCCATGTTGATAGGTATCCATCAATATGGGTGTTGTGTCGTCATATTCCATCATGATTGCAAATCCCCTTTCGACATTTCATCCAGGCAGGAGTATCATCTTACCATTCATTCAGCTTCAGGCCATGCACCGTTGAACAGTATTCCTGGGAAAGGTAAAAAAAAATGAAACAGCAAGCACAAACTCGTTTTTCTGTCCATCTGTTTATCGCCAGACAAAGTTTGCAAAAACGTATTGGCATTATTTTGATGTTGGCAGTTTTCGGTATTATTTTGACCGGGGCATTGGCCCTGGAATCCAAGAAACAAAGCATGATGGAGGATCGACAACTCAAAACCCGTCATTTGGTGGAGACCGTTCATCATGTATTTCATTATTTTTATGCAAAACAAACTTCTGGTGAACTCACTGAAGCACAGGCCCAGGAGGCGGCCAAGGCAGAGGTGAAACTGCTGCGCTACGGTGAAAATGATTATTTCTGGATCAACGATTTGACTCCAAAAATGGTCATGCATCCTCTCAAGCCTGAATTGGATGGCAAGGATCTGTCAGATTTCAAAGACCCGGCAGGAAAAAAATTGTTCATCGCCTTTGTGGAGGTCGCCCAGAAGCATGGAGCCGGGTTTGTCGATTATTTGTGGGACAGAAACAGGGATCCAACCGATCTGCGTGTGCCAAAAATTTCCTACGTGATGCTTTTCAAGCCCTGGGGCTGGGTTGTTGGTTCGGGAATCTATATTGATGATGTGAACAAGCAATTTTTGCAAGACCTTGGCACACTGGGAGTGGAAATTTTTCTCAATGCCCTCTTGCTTGTCCTGGTTTCCTTTTGGATTGCCCGGACCATTCTCCAGCAAGTGGGTGGTGACATTCACCAGGTGGAAGAGGCTGTGCGTCGTTTGGCGCAAGGAGAAATGACCATTCGTGTTCGGAGTGCAAACAACCAAATGACCAGCGGTATTGCCAATGCGGTCAATCGTTTGGCGGATCGTCTGGAGCGGATCATGCGCATCATCAATCTTCATTCTGGCGGCATTACGGCCTGCGTGACCGAACTGGTCAAGATACGCGACATGGTGGGAGACGATGCTAAAAGTTCACAAACCATTGTACAAGGGGTGTCAGAAAAAAACAATACCCTGGCCATGGAACTTCAGGCCATCTCTCAATCCATTGGTCAGGCAACGGCAAACATCGATGCCATTGCCCATGCGGCGGAGGATGTCTCCAGCAACATTGTCACCATCGCGGCGGGTGCAGAGGAGGCCAGTGCCAATATTGCCACCATGGCCTCGGCTGCGGAAGAGATCACCTCCAACATCGACGGTGTCAACCAAAGCCTGGGTCGGGTGGACCAGTCGGTCAAGAATGTGGCGGCTTCCATTGAGCATATCACCACTGCCTTGGCAGAGATAAACAACCGTTGTCAAAGTGCCAGTAGCGAATCGGCAACTGCTTATACCAATGCCCAGGGGGTTCGTGAGGTCATGGAACGGTTGTCCGTTGCGGCCCAGGAGATTGGCGATGTGGTGGATATCATCAACAACATCGCTGAACAAACCAACATGCTGGCTTTGAATGCCTCCATTGAAGCAGCCGGGGCTGGGGAAGCCGGGAAGGGGTTTGCGGTCGTGGCCAATGAGGTCAAAGAACTGGCGCGGCAGACATCGGATGCCACACGGATGATTTCGGAAAAAATCCATCGCATTCAGGGCAACACCCGCGAGGCCACGGATGCCAATACCAGTGTGGCCCAAAGCATTGATCGTATCAATGAGGCCAACCAGGAAATCACCGATTCGGTGGAACTCCAATCCACAGCGATGGGCACCATCTCCAACGCCATGGATGAGGTGGCCAAGGCTGCAGAAGATGTCACGCACAGTGCCTTGGAACTGGGGTCGGCTGCCGCAGAGGTGGCACGGGCGGCCTTGGATGCGGCCAATGGTACTGGTGAAATCGCCCGGTCCGCTTCGATGGTGGCCATTGCCTCTGAGTCCATGGCTCAGAAAACCCGTGATGCCCAGGTGTTTTCCAATGATATAAACAATTCCACACAGACGACCCTGGAAGCTTCTGGAGTCGTCCAGAGCAAAATGCAAGAGGCCGCTGCCATTGTGGCCATGACCCGTGGATCCGCCATTCAGTTCAGTCGCATGGGGTCGGTGTTGCAAGAGATGTGTGGAGCCTTGTACGCTGCTCAGGCCGAAGCCGAACTTGGGGCACCGCTATTCGACGCGCGCACGGCCAAAGGATTTTTTCTTCAATGGCATAGTCGCATGGAACAAGCCATTCCTGGGCGTATCAAGATCCCCCAGACAGAATGGCCCAAACCGGAGCATTCGCCACTGCATGCCTGGATTCAGTCTGCGAGCCGTCAGCCCTATGGACAAACTGATTTGTTCCGGGAGACGGTGCGAATTCATTCTCAGGTTTTTGAAAAAGCTCAGGAAACCTTGCAGATCATCCATCAGGGAACAGCCAGCGAACAACAGCTGGCAGACCACAAGCTTTTGGATTATCTTGTATCAAGCAAACAGCTTTTTTCGCACCTGGATCGCCTTTATTTGGCCAACGGTGCGGAACACTCGGAAGAAGTGGAATTCTGCCCCTGGAGTGATGCATTGCTGACTGGTCTGCGGGATGTCGATGACGACCACAAAAAGCTTGTTGCCATGGTCAACCGGATTCACAAATTGATCAAGGAGAGTGCGGGCACTGAAGAGGTTGCCAAGATTATCAATGAATTGGCGAGTTATACTCAGTTCCATTTTGCCAGAGAAGAGCAATGGTTTGAGCGGCATGGTTATCCAGACCGGGTTGCCCATAAGGCCATTCATGACAAACTGTTGGTTGATGTCACGGTGTTGATGCAAAAATTTGCAGCAGGAGATTTCGCCGCCCCCATGGACTTGTTGACGGTTGCCAAGGCTTGGCTTGTGAACCACATCATGAAAGAGGACATGAGCTTTGCGCCGTTTTTCAAACAGAAAGGCGTGGTTTGAAACCCTGCTCAGTGTTTTTTGTAGAAAACTTCCACGAAAAAGGGCCCCTCGTCGGTTTTGAAAAAGCATTTGGTGCTTTCAAGAGTGTGTGTATAAGCAAAAGCAATTTTATGATTGGTTCCGACCACCACCTGGGGTGGTGTCAGGCAAATCGATTCACTGATGCGGCTTTTCACGGACCCGGCAATGATATTGGCCAACTCGCCAATCGCATCCTTGGCCATGTCATTAAACGACTCGAACGGTTCCCCGGCAAACCCTGTTGCCAAGAGTAATGCCGCATGCATGGGAGCAGCTACGTGAACACCTCCTTCCATGGCTCCATTAAAAGCGACGATGGCGGTGACATCGGCTTGAGGTGGTGTGTAGGGCATCTCTTCTGATTTGATCAGGCTAGGGCCTACTTTAAGCCCAATGTCAGTGGTAAAAAAGGCGATCATTGTTTCATGAATGGCACTTTGGATCACTTCAGCCAGATCGACATGCATGTCTTTATTCTCCATGAGTGGGTATTCAGGTGATGCTTGGCCCTGATGCTGATTGGCATCCGGCATCGGGTCTGGTGGTGTAAAGCAAATTCTATCCCATTCTGTAACAGGATTGCCAGTCCATTCAAAAAGATTTTGTTTGACCCTTATGGCCCCTTTTTCTCTGCCTTGAGGAGACCCCCTTCAACGATCAGGTCGCCGCCTTCGAAGGGTTGACGGGGTGGGGGGGCTTCTGTGGTGGGCGTGTTGACCTTGGGGAGCAGGGAGATGTCGGGCAATAAGGATTTTTCGCGTGGGGAGCGGCGTTCTTTGGGTTCACGACGTTCATCCATCAACACCACCATCTCTTGCAGCACCTCTGAGATGGATTCGGTTTGTGCGCGCAACATACGACAGGCACCTGCGCTGTCTTCCAATAATTGGGTATAAGCGGAAAAAACTTCCCGGAACAGGACCGTATCGGCCTGGACCGCGCCAACCAGAGCGGACTGTTGTTTGGCAGTCTCTCTGACCGATTCGGCCCCGGTTTTCAAGCGTGACAAGGCATCGGCAAGCTCCTGAAACGTTTTGCTGGTTTTTTCGACGAGTTCATGGCCAGTCTGGAGATCCATGACTGATGTCTCCGCCTGTTCCCCGATGCCCTCTACAGAGTGCAATGCCTTCTGGGCCAATTCTTTGATTTCGTTTGTAAAAACGATAAAACTTCTGGTTGCTTCCAGCCGACTGGCTTCCGCGCTGGCACTGGTGGCCATGAGATTCATCTGTATCATGACTTGACCAAGATGCGATGCCGCTTTTTTGAGCTTTTCGCCCCATGTCCTGGAGCGGATGGAGACCTCGCCGAATATTTGAATCGACCGCTTGGCATCACCGACCTTGTGTTCATTTGTGTTGACCAAAGTTTTTGTTTCCACAGTAGACTGGGCTGTCTGATCAGCCAGGGATTCCAGGGTTGTCAATGTGGTCACAAAGTGGCGTGAGGTTTCGGTCAATTGTGAACTGTTCTGGCTCAAATGAGTCAGAGCCTGATCCAGACGAATCGACGTTTTCAACAGTGAGTCTGCTTTTTCGCGGAAAGGCTGGGCCAATTTTCGGATGGCATTACGGATTTCTTGCGATTTGTCTTCATGAATTTTATAGACAGCCAGCAGCAATACCAATCCGCCAATCGTAAAGATCACCATGGACAGGATAAAAATAGTCCATGCGAGTTTATGCTCACTGCGTGCATGAACACCAAGATTTTGAATCAAATCCTTGGTGACGTAAAAAGCCTCTTTGAGTTTTCCTTCCAGTCGTTTGGTTTCGTCATCCAAATCCGAAATGCTCTTTCCCAGGATTTGCAGGTACTCTTTTTCTGCCTCTTCAAGGGTTTGCGTGGCATTGCCGGTGATGATTCCGGCTTTGGTCAAAAAGCGATATTTGAATTGACCCCGGATGATGCTGCCGCCCAGGTGTTCAAAGCTGCCATGGATTTTTTCCAGGTCACCCAGCACGCTCTTGATGCGTTCCAGTTGATTGCGTACCGCATCCGATTCAGGAGCTTCCAGGCCTTTTTGGCTGATGTGACGAGCCTCGATCAAGACGTTGGTCAACCGCTTGCCCGCATGGATGTAGCCCTCATTGGCGATTTCAAAATTTTGACGGTCATCCATCTCTGCATACAGAAGCACCTCGTTCATGCGGAGTGTTTGATCCATTTGTTGTCTGGCCGCCTCCGAGACTGCCAGGACCAAGGGCAGATCCTGAGTATCCAGTTCGATCAGTCGATGTTCTATGCGAGATGTCACGCGCAGCATGAGAGTGCCCATGATCAGAGAGACCAATTCGACAAAACAGAGTACAATCAGTAAATGAGTGGATAGTTTTGTATTCTTGAGCATTGTTTTTGTCTGCCCTTTGCTTTATTTCATCAAACTCAACAAGATGATGCCGACCACCATCGGGTAGAGTATCATGGAGATGATATCCAATTGGTACGCTATTTCAACTTTTTGGATTTTTTTCAAGTAACCAGCCACAGATGTTTCCAGAATGGTATAAAAGAAGAGCAAATAAGAAAAAATAAAAAACAAATCGCCACGCACGAGATAGCCGACTCCCAGCTTGTTCACGTTATGATAGGCCATGGCACTGAGCATGGTGGTGATGCCGACGGAATAACGGGATGAAATCACGTCGAAATCCATGGTAAAGATCACGAAGGCAGATGCCACGAGGATCATGAGCGGCAGCAGGGTGATGATGTAGGCCGAGACATTCCGTTGCATGACCACATGGTAGTTGTACTGGGAGTGGTCCAGGGTAAACAGCTTGCGGTCATACTTGGGATTGCGATAGCTCCAGAGAAAATCCTTGGCACTGGTAAACTGGTAATGATTGATGTCTTTCCATGCCCCAAAATCCAAAGTTCTTCTCAACACCGTGTCATCATCGATGTCGGTCACCAGGATCAGATCTTCGTTGGTTTTCATTTTTGGTTTGATGCGGATTTTCAAGGTCTGCACATCGAACGGGTATTCCTGCAAGGGAAATTCATCCACCATGCGGGCCGAAACCGAGTAGGATATGAAGTTGTTATTGGTCTTTTCGTCGAAATATTTTTCCCGGACATTGGCGGTGAGGACTTTGCCATAGGTCATTTCGAAGTCGAGAGTCTTGTTTTTGCCTGGATCCCAGCGGAACCACAGGTTGAAATCAGCGGTAAAGCTCCCTTCGACAGGGTTGAATAATTTGATTTCATTGACATAAATTCCAGTATAGACCACGGTGGCCCGTTTCATGAATTTGCCATCCATGGTGAATACTTCCGATTTTTCTTTTTTGGCTTTCGCCAATTCCTGGTACTTGACGTTGGTCAACTGGAAACGGGCTGGCATGTAACGTCCTTGTTTGACCTGACCAACCGACAGGTTGCGACGGCTGGCACCGACTTCATTGAAATAAAGATCTCCGGCAATGCTGGGCACGGCTTCCTGAGGGGTGATCATTTTGCGCAAGAAATTGCGAATTTTGGTGCCATCCCGGCCAACCTGTTTGATGGCATGGGCAATCAACCGGACCGCTTCGTATGAATAGGTGGAGACCCAGTCCGGTTCGATTTGAAACTCCTTGAGATAATTGTTCTGATAGTGTTTGGATTCCTCTCCGAAGAGGCTCGGCAGATAGGGGGTTACTGCATAGACCTCTTCGGCATAGATGCCTGACTCCTGAATGAAATGAGTGCCGCCCAGGCTCTCTGATCCGATAAAATCAGTATTCATGCCATTTTTTCGCATGTATTTAATAACTTTGGCCGCGTTGATATAGTTCATGGCCAGAAAAATAATATCTGATTTGGAAAAATCCTCAATCCAGTTTTTCAGGATTTCCGGTTTGAAATCATTTTGATCAATGGCGACGTTCACGGTGGGTGTAAGATCGTTGACTTTCAACTCGCGCGAAAAGAAGTCACTCAGGGAGGTGCCGTATGGATCCTTGGAATGGATCACGGCGATTTTTTTGCGGTCCAGTCCATGGATGACATAATTGGCCAGGAACAGGGATTGATAATAGTCGTCCGGCATGATGCCAAATGCCCAGGCGTTGTTCGCTGTCAGTGCTGGCAGCGTGGCCGAGGGGGTGATGAAGGGAATCGAGTTCATCCGGTAGATGTCACCTGCATCAATGGTCGGGACGCTGAAATAGTGTCCAACCACGGCGGTGATGTTCGGAACGGCCATGAGTTCACGGGCGGCTTTTTCGGCGTTGATGCTGACATTCGTGCCGCTGTTGTCATCGGCCACAGCCAGTTTGAGGGTGAATTTGGGCAATTCGTTGCTCCGGTTGAGATCCAGAATCGCCAACTCGGCTCCACGACGCATGGACTCCCCAATGGCCTTGAACGGTCCTGTCATGGGACCGCCCAGACCGATATGAATGATTTCTTTTTTTTCTGGCGCAGTCAAATGCCAATATACACCGTAGACCAGGGATGAAATGATTATGGTAACAACAAGAAAAAATTTTGTCCTGGTCATGCATTCACTCTCCCATCACGCCCTCGCGTCTTTCGGAAAGACAAGAGCCTTGAGGATCCCATAACGTCACACCCTGAGAATCGTTTTTTCTTCGGCAGACGCCAAGTGGCGGTTCGTCATCGGGTTGGATCTCCTGTCCGGTGGCAAAACCGCCCAAAAAGCCCTTTTCTTCAGGAGGACTCTCTTGGATATCGCCAAAACCCCGTTGGTCCAGGATCGATTGTTCTGTATTGAATCCTTGGGCTTCGGGGCTGATTTTTTGGATGCCATCGGCCAAGGCGACTCCTCCAACAGAGCAGACACCGCACAACGCAACCGTCATGACCCAACGATGAACAGAATGGTCTGGGTGGCAGGGGTTTTGACACATGGTCAATCCGAACAGGATTTCGTCATTGGAAAACGCTCAAGTGACAATGCGCTTTCAATAATCAGGCCAGATGCAAAATGCTTTCAAATTGTTTTGCAAGAGGGTATGATTCTCCCATGAGACCTCCTTTTTTAATGTCATGCCTCCTGCTTCTCGTGGTGCCAGGATGGGTCGGGGCTGCTGAGATCGCAGGCAAATCCTCCACGCCCTCCCCGCCAGTCGAAGAGATGGAAATACGCGCTGAATTGCTTGCACGTCAATCCACCACCCTTTCTGGCGAAATGGCCGCCCGCATCCTGAAATGTCCGTTTCGGGAAGGAGATTCCTTTGCCAAAGGGGATTTGCTGATTGCGTTTCGTTGTGACATCCAACAGGCCAAACTGAGCCGCGCCAAGGCGGTGTTGCTTGCAGAGAGTTCCAAAGCCAACATCCTTGGTCGTCTGGATACCCTCAATGTCACCAGCAAACTGGAACTGGCTGTGGCCAAGGCAGAAGAAGAAAAAGCACGGGCTGATCTGGCCATCATCCGGGCTGAAGTGGAGATGTGTCAGATCGAGGCCCCTTTTGCCGGACAAGTGGTGACCCTGTCGGTGCGTGAACATCAATATGTCAAACCCGGCGACTCTTTGATGGAAATTCATGCTGTCTGGCCCTTGGAATTGGCTTTCAACATGCCTTCACGTTGGTTGCAGCGCGTTCACAAACAGGATCGGTTTCTCGTGCGTATTGACGAAACAGCTAAAAGTTATCCAGCCAAAATTATTTCTTTTGGAGCCAGAATCGACGCTGTCAGCCAGCATGTCAAAGTCATTGGAGAAATCATCGGTAATTTCCCGGAACTGAGTCCAGGAATGAGCGGACGGGTTACCTTGGGCAAGCCTGAATCCCATTCACCATGAAAGCCTCCGAAGAGTCGTTGGAGGTGTTGGATTCGATCCTGGGTGCTTTGCTGAATCTGCAAAAAAGGATCAGTACTGCCTGCACGCTGGAAGAATTTCAATACTCGGTGGTCAATGAGCTGATTTATCTGGTGTCCTATCGACAGGCTGCCTTGTGGCGTTCTGCTGCCCGTACACGGTCGGGCCGTATCGAAGCCATTTCCGGGGTGCCGATTCTTGACCGTGAAGCACCTTATGTGCAATGGCTCTCTTCTGTTTGTCACCATTTGGAACTTGGGCAGGCCCTCCATCCGGTTGCCATGACTCAAGATGATCTGCCGTCAGATTTGCAAGAGGCCTGGAACGCATGGTTACCCAGGTTTGCCCTTTGGCTCCCTGTGGTACTCCCTGGGGATGACACCACGTCAACCGAGCCACCCATGGGAGGTCTCTTGTTGGCTCGTGAGGAAGAATGGACGGATGGGGAGCATCTCATGCTCGCGCAATTGAGCATCACCATGGCTCCGGTCTGGTGGGGTTTGTTGGCCCGGCGTACTCCTTGGCGTCGCATGTGGGAAAAATCGCCACGTTTGGGACGGTTGGTGCTTTTGTTTCTGTTGGGTGGGGGGATGTTTCTTCCGGTTCGTTTGTCGGTTTTGGCTCCTGGGGAAGTCATGCCCCATGCCCCGGTCATGGTTCGTGCCCCCATCGATGGTGTGGTGGATGAATTTCATGTCACGCCCAATCAAATGGTGGTGGCCGGTCAACAGTTGTTGAGTCTGGATGCCAAAAAGTTGGACAACCGTTTGTCCGTGATTCAAAACGAGCTGGATGTGGCCCGTGCCGAACATCGTCAGGCTGTGCAAACCGCTCTGCGCAATCCCCGCGATACCGCCCGTATTACCATCCTGAAAGGTCGGATGGAACAGCGCGCCGCTGATCTGGCTTACATTCGGCAACAATTGGAGCGGGTCAAGATTTTGGCCTCTCGTGACGGCGTTGCGGTTTTCACCGATGCCAATGATTGGATCGGTCGCCCGGTTGCGATTGGCGAGCGGATCATGATGTTGGCAGATCCAAAACAAGTGGAACTGGAAATCAATCTGCCTGTGGCCGATGCCATCACCTTGCAGCCTGGGGCTGCCATTGAGTTGTTTCCTACAGCCACTCCTGATCACACCTTTCAGGCGCGTTTGCGATATGTCAGTTATCGAGCCGATTTGACACCCGAAGGGGTGTTGGCCTATCGGCTCAAGGCCGATTTCAGTCAGCAGGAGTACCTGCCTGGATTGGGGGTGCGGGGATCAGCCAAAATTCATGGTCAAGAGGTGTCGCTTTTTTATTATCTGTTTCGTCGTCCTTTGGCCCTGGTGCGACGGATGCTTGAATGATGGAGGATCGGTTATATATTAAAATTTATCTGCTAAACCGCAACCATTTCGGGATGTGTAACTATCAGGGGTCCAGGGGGATTATCCCCCTGGTGGGGTCCAGGGGCGAAGCCCTTGGTGGGGTCCAGGGGCAAAGCCCCTGGTGGGGTTTGGGGCGAAGCCCCAAAACTAATCATCCCAAGATGGTCAGGGTTTAGACAACCGGATGGTGATTATCACGGTCTACATTCCTACGCCGCCAAAGTATAAAACACCTTTTGAAAGGGGTGATTGACATGACAGGAAAATGTCCTTTCTGCGGCCATCGGAACATGACGAACAAACAGGTTGAATACCTTTACCGAAGTGCTGAACGGTTTCTGGTGGTGACGGATGTTCCTTGCCTGGAATGCGAATTCTGTGGGGAGCACTATTTTGAAGCCGTCGTCTTGAAAAAAATTGAAAGGGATTTTGTTGCCATTCATAATACCGGAAAAAAGCCTATGAAAATGATCATGGTTCCGGTTGAGGCGTATGCGGGCTTGTAAGGATGCTGGAAACGCATCCCCTGGCGGTCAAGGTTGTCGTGTCAGCGGGCATGCTCCGGGTGATATTGGCCGATGGGCGCAAGGTAGCCACGCCTGTGGCATGGTTTCTGAGATTGCAGGAAGCAACAGAAGAGTTGGCGTTTCATTGGTGGGGGGTGGGAATTCATTGGATATCAGTAGATGAGGATATTTCCATTGACACTCTTCTGATGCGCAACGAGTCAACAGACGCCGAAAAAGTCATCATTATGGTTGTATATTGAGCCAATGGACAAACGAACCCCCACCTATGATCTGGATGCCTTCAAAAGGGCATTTACTTTGGTGACGCGGTTGAGTGTGACCGGAACCGCCTTGCGGACGGCGGCGGCCATGGGATGCGGACGGGCTGAAATCGTGACGACCATCCAGAGCATGGAACGTAGACACTTCGTGAAATCCATGACATCCAATGCGGACCATCGAACCTGGCAGGATGTTTATCATGTTCCCCGTGGGGCCGTGGTGGTCTACCTGAAATTCACTGCCGACGTGGTGACGGAATTTCGGTTATTGTCCTTCAAGGAGCGGAACGAATGAACGACTTGATGATATGTCACGAATGCGGGCAGGTTATGGTCCGGGAGTCACGCCCGGTGGTGTTGAGCTGCGAAGGGCAGTCCATCACTGTGGACCTGCCGGGCTGGTATTGCGCATGCGGTGAGAGTGTGCATTCCGGCAAGGATATGATCGTTTCCGACCGCGCCTTGAATCTTCTGAAGGCCCGCGCCGAGGGCTTGCTCGAACCTGCCCGCATTCGGACCATTCGGGAAAAGCTGGGGCTGTCGCAACGCAAGGCGAGTCAGATCATCGGTGGTGGTCCCAATGCCTTCCACAAATACGAGCAGGGGGACGTTCTGGTAAGTCGCGCCGCGTCCAATCTGCTGCGGCTACTGGAGGCCAATCCTGGGCAGTTGGCCCTGCTGTGGGATGAACCCCGTGGGTACCACCCCACTTGAGCGTGGACGAGCCAGAACAGGTTGATAGATGTAATTTTTCCGAAATCTGGTGACACCTTACCGATAAATTTATAGCCATAAGAGAAATCGGTATGGTGTCATCAGATTTTGAGATTTCAAATATGGTGTCACCAGATTTCAAATGTCACCAGATTTCAAACGCGCCAACCAAGGAGGATGAGCGATGTTACCTGTAACCATGGATACCGAAACTGAAGGACGTTTGAGGGAAGTGGCGGCAGAGTTGCGCAAACCTATCGCCGAGTGCCTGCGTGATGCTGTCACACAGTATCTTGATGACCGGATGGATTACCTTGTCGCATCAAGGGCACTTGCCCGCACAGAGCCAACCATCACCCTGGACGAACTGGAAAAACGCCTTGGCATGGATAGTTGAAATTCGGGAGACGGCGGCAAAGCAAATGGCCCGGCTGGACTCACAGCACAAGACCCGCATCATCCGATTCTTGCGGGAGCGTATCCACGGCACCAGCGATCCCAGAAACATCGGGCATGCTCTCAAGGGAGATTTGCAAATCTGGTGACACCTTACCGATAAATTTATAGCCATAAGAGAAATCGGTATGGTGTCACCAGATTTCAAATTGGTATGGTGTCACCAGATTTCAAATTTTTTCCAGATATTATGATTATTCAAGCTATCCTTTATTTTCTATTATTTCATCCCTAATCTTCCGTAATTTTCTTCCTTTAAATACAGCTATCAAAGAGTGTTCAAGAAGTTCAAACGCCTCTAATACCTTGTCAATGTCGATATTGCTTGAATGGCTTCCTGTGTTTCCAACCCATTTCAAGGCCATTAAATATTTTGCAGATTCAGAGTCTTTTGATTCATATTCTTGAATTCTTTGATGAAGTGTCATACGCTTGTCTGGTGTTGATTGGGTTACTCCTTCTTCATCTAGTAATCTTTCGAGAGACACTCTAATTTTGTTGACACAAGACGCCGTATCACTCCAAAACAATTCAAAAGATTTCTTTACATCTTCGGCTACCGAATCAGGAACATCATCAATCAAAACAAAAACAGGAGGTGCTGGACACAAACAAGTTGGAACCGAGAATGGGACAACCCCCCATTGTCTCTCATCAATCTTATCATAATCATAAATAGTATTTCCAGAAATTGATACTATTTCTCCGCAAGGTTTATTATTGCATTTCAACAGCCCAACAAACCTTTCACAAACCCAGTCTGGTTCAAAATCGTCATGATTATGCCAAGCAACTGAATACGTGGGTTCAATTGATTGAAAGGTATTTTCATCAAGGTTCAGATTGCCTCTCAGGCATTTTGGGCAGACCCATTTTGGAAACTCTTTGAACTCAAATGGTTTCTTCCAAAAACTGTAGTCAATAGCCATCTTGATAAACCCTCCTCTTTTCAAGTGATTGTGAACTCAATTAAGCGCAATGGTGCGAGTTCCGGTTAAGGATATCCATCTCGATTACAAGGTCCAATACAAAACATGCTGGACTTAATATGGACTTAAATCCAAAAGCGGCCTTCCTGGTATCCCCGAAAAGTCCGCTTAACTATTTGATTTGTTTGGTGGGCGCACAGGAATTGAACCTGTGACCCCTGCCGTGTAAAAGCAGTACTCACCTCTGAGCTAGTGAGGCAACCGAGCTGTTTTGATTGGTTGAAATGTGCTGTTTCACCAACAAATCAGAAAAAAACAACCTGTCAAATCAGCACGGTCAGTCCACTAGCCGCCAAGTGCGTTGTTGTTTGTTTCCAAATTGACTATGTTTTACAGTTTACCCCATTTCATCCATCCACGTCAATGGAAATTCATCGTCTGGGATGACTTTTCATACAGACGACCAACGATCCATACATCTTCTCCAATTTGCTGCAACGAAATGGGCTTGGAATAAAATTCACATCGTTCTTGCATTGATTTTTTCGCAAGCGTATTGTGGAACACATTTTTTAGTCTTGGTCTGTTTGGCCCAGATACCCATTGCATCCACCAGCGATGGCAGGAATCCATAACTGCGCGTCCATGCTTGACATTTTTTTAACCACGGAAATCACTGAATAAAAAAAACAGAACCGACATTTAATTTATTTTTTTGTACTTTCCGTGATTAAAGATTTTTTAAGGGCGTTTGGCTTAAAAAATGTCATTCATGGTCGCGCAGAGTATAGCAGTCTATTGAAATTGATTGATTTTTCCTCGCGAAAGCCAAGGATCACGCAAGAATGAGGTTTTTCACTCTTAAAACAGGGCACCATGCTTGAGTGTGGTGATTCCCTGGTGGGAGGCCATCGACCATGACATCCATCCTGTCCGATCTGCCAGCCTTGCGTGAAGAGATCACCCTGATACCTGCTCCCAGAGCCATGGATGGGTCTCCAACCTGGACACTGCATGATCCTGGCAGTGCGCGATTTTTTCGTATTGGGTGGCGTGAGTTCGAGATGCTGGCCCGTTGGGAGTTGAATTCTGTCCACGCCATAGCCCACGCCATTTCCAACGAGACCACATTGCGAGTAACGCCCAAGGAGGTGGAATTGTTTCGAGAACACCTTGCGCGCAGTCATCTGTTCCGTCCGAAGACCCCGGAGGATCGGATTCGTTTTCTGGAATGGCAGCGTCAGAGCAAACCCCATTGGCTCAGTTGGATGTTGCACAATTATTTATTCATGCGAATTCCCTTATGGCACCCGGATCCTTTTTTGCGACGTACCTTGCCAGTCATTGAGTGGATGTTTGACCGAAAATTTTTATTGTTCATTGTCATGATGGCACTCTGGGGCGTGGGATTGATTGTCAGACAATGGGAGGCCTATACCACGACTTTTTTATATTTTTTCAATTTTTCCGGTTCGATGGCCTATGCGGGGGTATTTTTGATAAGTAAAATAATGCATGAGTTGGGCCATGCCTATACTGCCCATCGGTTTGGGTGTCGGGTGCCAACCATGGGAGTGGCTTTTTTGGTGATGTGGCCGGTGTTGTTCACAGAAACCAGTGATGTCTGGAAACTGGTTTCCCGTTGGCACCGCATGGCCGTTGGTCTGGCAGGCATGGCAACGGAACTCATGCTGGCGGCCCTGGCGACCCTGGCCTGGAGTTTTTTGCCTGATGGGGTGTTGCGCAGTGGGGCGTTTTTGTTGTCCAGTGGACTTTGGGTGGTCACCCTGGCGGTGAATCTCAATCCATTGATGCGATTTGACGGTTATTTTCTGCTTTCGGATGCCATGGAGATGCCCAATTTGCAAGAGCGTGCTTTTGCTTTGGCGCGCTGGCGTTTGCGGGAATGGCTGTTTGGTTTGGGTGCGTTGCCCCCGGAACCTCTTGCATTGGCAAAACGACGGATTTTGATCACCTTTGCGTTTGCGGTTTGGACGTATCGTTTTTTTCTCTTTATCGGGATTGCTTTGCTGGTTTATCACTATTTTTTCAAACTGTTGGGATTGTTTTTATTCCTGGTCGAGATCGGCTGGTTTGTTTTGCGACCCATTGGACGGGAAATCATGACATGGTATGAACAGCGTGCAGCATTGTGTTTCAACCGTCATCTGGTCAGAACGATCTTGCTGATTGGTTCTTTGGTGATTTGGTCGGTTTTGCCTTGGCGTTTTTCTACCGACGAATATCCGGCAACCCTGGAGGCGTTGAACCATTCGGTCATTTATGCCCCAGCCGCAGCCCAGGTGAGGCTCAAACAGGTCGTGTCAGGACAAAGGGTGGAAAAAGGGGATCTGTTGTGGCAATTCGCGGATGATGATTTGCAATACCGTTTGGAATCCATTGCCAGAACCATTGAGCAGGTGCGTTGGCGTTTGTCAACGCAGGGCGTGGAATTCTCCGGGTCAGGCAGGGATGACATCCCAGTGGAGCGTGATCCGATTTTGGAGCAAGAGTTGTATGCAGCCCAGGCAGAACAACGGGCCATTCTGGCAGATCTGGAAAAATTGCGAGTGACGGCTCCATTTTCCGGCATTGCGGTGGACGTGGCTGAAGATGTGGCCATTGGCGACTGGGTGGCTGCGAAAGAAGTCTTGTTGACCGTGATCGATGCCTCGCGTCCTGTTGTGAAGGGTTATGTTTCCGAGGTTCATTTCAATGGCATCCCTTCTGGTGCCAAAGGGGTGTTTTATCCAGAGAATTCGGATCTTCTTCCGCTGACGGGTCATCTCTTGCGCAAGGACCAGACCACGACACGTTTTTTGAATGAACCCTATTTGGCTTCTGTGCATGGGGGTTCCTTGCCAGTACGGGAGGATCGATCTGGCAAGCTGGTGGTCGAAGGTGCTTTGTATCGGGTTGATCTGGAGTTGGACCGGGAATTTCCTGTGCATCAGGTGATCAGGGGCGTCATAACCTTGGAGACCTCACCGGAAAGCCTGTTGGCGCGGCTCTGGCGGAGGGGGTTGGAGATTATGATCCGGGAGAGTGGATTTTGATTTATATATATTTAGTGCTTGGCAGAAAATAGCAAAATATCTTGCAGAACAATTATTTATGCTTGATTTTTGTGATGGAAGTTTGTATCCTGCAAGGATCATAAGCCATGTCGGT
>JAMOBH010000407.1:0-4326 GCA_039908085.1 Magnetococcus sp. YQC-5 | reverse complement strand
GCCAAAAAGCAAGGTTGGGACATCATCCACACCCTTATGCAAGATCCGAATTCCTTGATCCAACGCCTACGCACTGCTTGATTCTGCGGGGGTACCTGGGCAGTTACGTTGTGTTATCTGACGAGACCCAGGTGGTTATGACCGGGCAAAAATCGTTGGTGCGGCTTAATCTGGAGAACGGGGATGTCATTGATTGCAGCCCAGATCAAAAATTTAAAGGAGAAGGTGGCGAATGGATCAGTGCCAGTGGCGCAGAGGGACGACGACTGCGATTTACCCCAGTGCGGTCTATGCGGGGCCAAGGTTCATTGTCGCTGGAGTTTGTCCAGTGCGTCGGGATGGAGTCCATTACGACAGACCCCGTGACCGTTTACGATGTGGAGAACGTCGGTGGAACCCATACATTTTTTGCGGCCACGCAAACGGGATTCATTCACGCCAAAAACTGTATTGACGAGCTGAACTACATGGCCATTGTTGAGAAGTCAAAGGTGGCTGTGGACAGGGGCACCTACGATCAGGCCGTGGCCGTCTATAATTCTATTGCTCGGCGGCGCAAAAGCCGCTTCATGAAGAAAGGCAAATTGCCCGGCATCCTCTGTCTGGTCTCTTCCAAGAGATACCCTGGCCAGTTCACCGACCAGAAAGAAAAAGAGGCCCAGTCAGACCCTACGATCTACGTTTACGACAAACGAACCTGGGACATCAAGCCCTGGGCGTTCAGTGGCAGGTTCTTCCGGGTGTTCGTTGGAGACGAGGCCAGGAATCCCAAGATTCTGTATGATGGCGACGAGGTTGGGGACGGTCAGGTCATGGACATCCCAGTGGAGTACCTGCGGGAGTTCGAGACCGACATCATGAACGCCCTGCGGGACATCGCCGGGATTTCCACCCAGACCCTTCGACCCTTCCTGGTCAATCGAGAGGCGGTTGTGGCCTGCTTCGGCACCCACCCCTCCATTCTGGGGCGCAATGACGTGGCGTGGCCGGTCGAAACTGTAGACGTTTTGATCAAGGGCTTCCACGAACCAGAACGCAAGCGGTGGGCGCATGTGGACTTGAGCCTGACCAGCGACTCCACCGGTATCGTGATGGGGTACGTCACCGGCTTCACTCGGATGAACCGTGGGGAGATCTTTGAAATTCTGCCCCACATCAAGATCGATTTTGCCCTGGAGGTGCGTCCGCCAAAGGGCGGTGAGATCAGCTTCGAGAAAATCAGATCCCTCTTTTGCGTTCTTAAACAGCAGGGTTTGAATCTGAAGTGGATCAGCTTCGACTCTTACCAGTCTGCGGACAGCATCCAAATCCTCCGGCAGAAAGGCTTCATGACGGACAAGATCTCCATGGACAAGAACACTGCCGCTTACGATATTTTGAAGACCGCCCTGTATGACAGGCGGGTGGCCATACCGGATCACCCCAAGCTGATGCATGAACTCCTTTCCCTGGAGTTCGACACCAAGCGGGGCAAGGTGGACCATCCACCCCTCGGCAGCAAAGACCTGTCCGATGCCCTGGCAGGAGTGGTGTTTGGTCTCAGCATTATGCGTGAGATCTGGTGGGAGTTTGGTGTACCCCCTGACCAAATTCCAGAATCACTATACAAGCAAGCACTCAAGGCGAATGAGGAAGCCAAGGCAAACAGAGGGTTCGATGACAAGACTCCCGCCGAGTGATGCAGACGGGTGAGCAAACGGGTAATGCAAACGGGGATCCCGCCGGACGCCTCACCCACTGTGACCGGAAGGCCCAGTTGATCGGTCCAGGTGGCCGGTCCATTGTGCGGCTGATCTGGCCTTTCCCACACAACATGTTGTATTATTGTCGTTGACAACAGATGCCGTCGTAGAATTTGTTCGTCTGCGTATGAGAAGGCCACCAGGGTCACGTTCATGTCCACGTCTGGTGTCTGGACGAAAAACTCCCGAATCGTCGCATCGAACAATTTTTAATGCTGCCCGCCCTGCATATGCCCACTGCGCATGGAGCAATAGCGGAGAGAACGCGCTGTGTTACCCCATCTTGATTTCGTTAACAATCCATTTGAATATGCCAAAAAATTGATCCAATGACTTCTCATTCTGAAGGACAGAAAGAGGAAATGATGGCATTTTGTTCATTGCGTCTTCTGGGATCGAAACTCCTTCAATGGCGTTTAATTTATTCCTGAGTTCTAGTCGCTTATTTATGTCTGAGAATATAAAGAAATCTTCCAACAAATTGAATGCAACATATATGACGCCAGTAGAGTAAATTTGGAATGGTTTAATCATCTTCTCACCGCGCTTGATGATACCCATGGCACTGGTATTAATTGCACCAGTTCCCCAGCAAAAATCATCCAGATTGCTCCGCATCCAGTCAATAATTTGTTTGGCGATGGTTGCAACATCCTTTCCCTTGTTATTGGCCAGCACAGACAAAAACGACTCGTCATTCCATTGTCGCTTTCCAGAAGTCTCTTTTTCTTGTTTCTGTTTTGAAATGGCGGTCTGGCCAACGAGCCTGGGAACCAGTGTCTGAATGCCTTGCCCAACAAACTGCTTCAACTCCACAGCGATCACATCCACCCGTGCCATTTGCTCATTCAGGAATTCCACTACCCGTTGCAGCTCGGTGGGAATCTGGTCCGCCAGAAATACCAATCGGATTCTTCCTGATCGGAGGTTGCTGTCCACTCTTTCCCAAAAGGTATCCTGATCGCCATTTCCATCCTGGCCCAGGAAATGGGATAGGACTTCTCCCGGTTCCTCATTCCGTGATCTGCATCCTTCATCGAACTGGCTCCGCATCATTTTTGCAGGCCAGTAGACCACCCCATTGGCGGCGTAGTCCAACATCTGCCCGACCACCTCCCTGCGGATGCGAGTATCGCTACTGCGTTTTACTTCAACCAGTGTCGGGATGGCGTCCTGATCGACAAACAAATGGTCGATGGACCAACGGGCCGAGCCATCGGCTTCGTCTGGCACAGTCATTTCCCGGCTGATAAGCAGCCACCTGCGTGGGGAGGTTGGATTCATCTGATCCCCAGCCAACAACTCAGGATGACGTTCTACCAAGGTTTGGAGAAGATCTTCATTTTCGTATGGTCGTTCCTGCATTCCTCGAAGTGTGCCATCACCTTCAAGTAGATAAATTGATTCCGACATGGCATTCGCACCCTCCTGCATTAAGAATGCTGGCAGCTCCCAAAATGGAAGCTGCCGGGTGCTTGATAACCGCACAACACGACGGCAAGACCGTTTTCCCCTTACGGGTATTATATGACGGCCCCACACCCGGCAGACGGCATCTCTGTCGGAAAGGTACGAAACCACGGCTGACGAGCGTGGGAACCGGTGTTGTGGGGTTATCAAGCCCCACGTCAACCATACCATTTTACCGCGCCATATGTCAAAGTGAATACTGGCCAGGGTCTGCAATAAATGCACAAGAAAAAAATTGATGCGACCCAAACGCTCTTTCCGCAGTGTGTCTTTCCTCCCACCGTCTCCATCCTGGCCAACATCCAGATATCATCCTGGCCGATATCCACATCAGGATGTGGGCTGTCTTGCCGTCAGTTTGTTGCATCACTGAAAAACAACAGATTGGCGAAACAGTCGTTGATAATAGTCCTGAAGAACGATAAACTGTACTTATCGTAGCTCAGGAGCCGCCAGAATCGCGCACCATTTCAACGGAAAACGCCCATTTGTGAGGATGCCATGGACACCAATCTCCCCACCCAAATCATCGACACTGCCCTCTCATTCCAGGTCAACGGGTACATTGCGGCGGCCATGGCCAAAAGAACCACGGCGGCTTATCAACGTGATCTCCTCCGGTTCTTGGACTGGGGTGGCCAGATACCGGCGGCACCAGAGATACTCGCTACCTACCTCAGTGCCCACGCCGAAAGCCACAAAGCATCCACGCTGATTCGCTGGATGGTCTCGATCTCCAAGGCCCACACCACCCAGGGGATGGCGGACCCCACGAAAACCGAGTTGGTCAAGGTCGTGATCAAGGGGATCAGACGCACCCATGGCTCCCAACAGAGACAAGTCACCCCCGCCATCCGGGAGGACATCATCGCCATGGTGAAGAACGCCACGGGGGCTGGCCCGAAGGAGACAAGAGACCGGGCATTGCTTCTGTTGGGCTTCGCGGGGGCATTCCGCAGGTCGGAGTTGGTGGCATTGAATGTCGAAGACCTCCAGGAGGTACGCGAAGGGCTGACCATCACCCTCCAACGGAGCAAAACCGACCAGGAAGGGTGTGGTCGCAAGATCGGCATCCCCTTCGCCCGTGGGGCGCATTGCCCGGTCAAGGCCATTC
>JAMOBH010000063.1:0-21059 GCA_039908085.1 Magnetococcus sp. YQC-5 | reverse complement strand
CACGCCTGGACCGTTGAAATATCGGGTGCTGCAAAAAGAACAATGGGCACGGCAACCGCGATTGGACAACATTGAGCCTGCCCGGACATTTCTGCCATACCAGAAAGAGCCAAGTCCGATTTGGCCCACTTTGCTGTATTCACCGATGGGCAGATCGCAGTAGTCGGGTCTTTCTTGAATGTCATCCGCCATCGGGGTGCGGCGGTCTGGCAAGGCCACTGTCACGCCGTCAATCCGGGTTGCGACCTGGCTCAAACGATCCATTCCACAACGACCGCGACTGAAATCCAACAGATCGGCAAAGCTGATGTCGCATTCAAACAGTGCCACGAAGTCGATTGAGGGAAAATCTTGGAGTACGGCTTCCATGGAAACCGTCGCATGCACGCCGCCCAGAAAAACCGGACAGTTTGGCTGTAGCGACTTGACGAAGTCGGCGGTTCGTCCCGTCATTCCATGCCCAATCGCATACATGCAACTCAGACCAATCAAGTCAGGTTGGAAGGTCTCCATGACCTTTTGCAATTCGGCTTGCCAAAATGCGGTCACTTCGGCAGGTGAGATGTTTGGGTCTTTTTTTTGGTTGATGTACGCCAAAACACGGTAGTTGAGATCCTCAATCTGCACGGTATAGCCGCGTTTTTTCAGATTGGTGGTGAGCATGCCGATTCCGTAGGGTGGGCAGGCATAGTACCGGGCACTCATGGCAATACCGACATCCAATGCCGTTTCATCCAGTACCAAAGATTGCACCAAAAGAATGCGTTGGCACGTTGAACCAAGCAGTGTGGTGATTTTATGTGCGATGGCTTCCCGTGCGGAAACATCATCCGGTTCTGTTTTTAGGGCTGTCGAAGTGACTGGCTTCATCGTTCAAGACTTCTGTAGAGGAATCCTGCTGTGGCATCCTGAAGGTGAATGCTACATTCACTTGACATGGGGCGTCAAGGCCTTTTAATGAACCGTCAAAAGTGGAACAGAACATACCATAAACAGATGCAACCTGATGTTTGGCATGTCAATGACGACAATCTGAGTCCCCAGAGAGCCACGCCTTCACATCCCGTTTCCTCAACGAAGTGGTGATGAAGGGTCATAGATTTTAATTTTTAATGAAAATGGGATTGTAATGTGCAAAGAGAATGGAATGGTTTTGACTTTTTTTTGCTTTTGACTTTTTTCTTTTGATTTTTCTGCCCCGAAGGGGCAATATGTATACCTTTGTAACGGTGTTGCACCAGCATGTTGAAAGTTCGTGTCGGGTATGCCAAGGCACTGGTGCCAGAAACGGATGGAAACGGTCAGAATCTTCCAGGCAACGTCGAACCAATACAAAACATCCAAAAATAAACTACGCCTCTCTGACCAATCCATTTGCAGTTTTATCGCTTCATGCTGTGTAGATCACTGTAAGATTAATGATGGCTTCTGGATAAATAAGGAATAAACATGGCTGAAACAGAATCTGAAACTCTCATCATGCAGGCCATCAGGGCAGCACGAGCAGGGCAACTACAAGAAGCGGTCTATATCCAACTACGGGATTTGATTCTGAGTGCAGGGAACCTGGGCGTGGCAGATATTCTTACGGCAGCCTGGCTGGAAGGAAATCCTCCTTTAGAATCCCTCTCAAAGAGCGAACCTTTGGATCATTTTGTTCATTCTTATTACCAGTTTATATTTCCTGCACTGAGTGCCGGGTCAACTACAGATGAAATTTATAAAATTCTTTGCAAGGCTGGAATGTGTGAAGAGGTTGTTCAGGAAATACTGCCTGTTTTCGTTAAAATTCATCATTATGTCATAGAATCGTTAAACAAAAATATTTTGCTGGAAGATGTTGTAAACCAATTAAGTTTGAATGGAATACCAGAGAAGAGTGCCAGAACAATTTCTGAAATTTTATACAAGACACAATTTGTATCTATTGAAGAATGCAGGAGTGATACCGAATTGTATAATGAAAAATATATTCCATTTATAAAATCATGCCTTGCAGACAGAAAAGTATTTTCAAATTTCAAAGCCCATCCAGAATACGATTTGACTATTCGGACGCAGACTTACAAGGAATATGGTAATTGGCTGGTATACCTGATCAGTGCCAATACGCCTGAGTTTTTTGATATTATGGATCAATTTAAAATCAATGACCGTGTGGGAGGTGGTTATTTGCACGATCATAAAGTGATTGGAAGAATGAATCCAGGAACCCTGCGATACATCAAGGTTTGTTCAGATTTGTTTGTGTTGTTTGGCGACACGATCAAGACAGTTGCTGAAATAGGTTGCGCCTATGGAGGACAATTTCTTGTCATGGACCAGTTTTTTAAAATGAAAGAGTATCACATGTTTGACTTGCCACCAGTGTTGCAATTGATATCAGAATATTTGGAATCGCATCTTCTGCATTCATCATATAAAAATTTCACCTTGAACCAACATTCCGGTGATGTTGATTATGATCTTGTCGTCAGCAATCTGGCATTTTCTGAAGTACCGGTCAAGACACAGTTGAAATATATAAAAAAAGTATTGTCAAGATCAAAAAGAGGGTACTTGACGATGAATACAGGAAATATTTCCTTGGATGGCATCGAATATTATGGTCCTGAGAGAGAAAGGCTCCATTTATCTCTTGATAAAATTCTTGAATTATTACCGCCCTGTGAGGTGATCAATGATACGACACAACCTTTTGTACCAGGTCAGTATGTGGTGGTCTGGGGCAACGAACGTTCCGCAACAGAACTGTCACACACATTTCTCAGACTGGATCTTATTTCCAAAAGTGTGGCTTCATTGTTAAATCCATCACAAATTGAAAAAGCGCGACGCGATGCTGCCGAATGGCCCCAATTTGTGGCCAGATTGAATTCAGGATGGCATCCAGACATTTGCATTCCGAAAAAATAAAAAAATAATGGTAAACCGCAACCATTTCGGGATGTGTAACTATCAGGGGTCCAGGGGGATTATCCACCTGGTGGGGTCCAGGGGCGAAGCCCTTGGTGGGGTCCAGGGGCGAAGCCCTTGGTGGGGTCCAGGGGCGAAGCCCCAAAACTAATCATCCCAAGATGGTCTGGGTTTAACTGCCCAGATACCCCCGCACAATCAAGCAGTGTGTAGGCGTTGGATCAAGTAATCCAAGACGACGTTCCAACTCCGCAATCCGCGCTTCAACCAACTCCGCAATCCGCGCTTCAAGCACCTTGGTCACTGCTGTTGTCGCGCAACAGTATCTTGCAGCACTGCATTTTCAGCCGCAAGAGCTTTGTTCTCTTCAGGAAGCCGAGCCATTCATGAATTCTGGTCCATAGGGAATCTTGAACCACGATTTGGATTTCTCTGTCAAGGCTTTGTTTGCAGATGACCTACCTGGGCAGTTACCCCTTTTTTTACAGACCATTGAAAGGCCTTGACGCTCCCACTCAAATGAATGTAAAATCATTTTGGAGGATCCGAAAATTTGAAATCATTACTAGAAAGCACAAAAATCATGCTCATAGGGAGCATGAAACTGACATAAAAGTAGATCATCCAATCTAATGTTTTTGGAAAAACAAGTACGGCCAAGCAGATATGGAGGTATAATGATTAGCAATTTATTCAGTAGTTGTTTCAGTCGCTCAATTGATCGTCAATTGAATCCTGGAGAATTGATGGGCATCCATCAACAATTGTATGATGAAGGAGAGACCTTTTTAGCAAATGAATTATATCGGGTTTGGCTGCGGTTCAATGACGATAATCCGTTGTCTTTTGTTATATATTATAATCTTGCTGTGATGCTCATACATTCAAACGAACTTCAGGAAGCAAGAAAAACATTCGAGCATGTGATTCGCGTCAATCCAGCTTTCTTTTTGCCTTATTACCAACTTGGAATACTCATGGAGCAATTGGGAGAAACGGATGCAGCGATTGAATATTTTAATCTTACAATCACAAAAACAGAAGAAACAGAAGGTTCACTGGCTACCAATTTCGACGCAGATTACTATCGGAGGATGGCTTATCAGCAGATCATGCGACTGAACCTGAGAGAATTGCAAAATACTTCTTTGCAAACCATTTTATGGAATCCACAAACACTCAATCAAGTTCAAAGTATGGCGGCTAACCTGCTGAATCAGCCTGAAATAACGATTCAGCCTTCTTATTAGAGACAAAAGATAAAGGTTTGTTAAAACAGAAAAATCCAACCTTTTTTAATATTTTTTAAATTATTAAAAAAAAGAGGGGGTCTGGGGGATTCATCCCCCAGGGTTTTGCTTTTGACTTTTTGCCCGAATGGCATCATGTTCTTCTATTTTCTGAAGTAAAGAAACCAATCAAGATGGCCTATTATTTTTTCATCGTTATAATGCTGTGTGACAAAGGCATGGCCACAGCGTCGGATTTCCTCAGCCTCTTCCCGATGATGGGTGATGAATCGCATGACAGCAGATAGTTCTGCTACCGATGAAAATTCAAGATAATGTTCACCTGCAACGAGAAAATAATTTAAATCCGGCGTGCAATCCTGGACCAGCAATGCGCCACTGAGAGTCACTTCAAAGGGGCGGCCATTAATAATGGTGGCCATGTCATAACGCATGGTTATATTGAGGCAACAAGTGGCTAAAGCGAGATTTTGTCTGTATAATGCGTAACTGTCGAGTACCGATAGTCCGTCTGGCATGAATGATCGATGTTTTACATGAATTGGCAGATTCAGATGCTTGGCAGCCGTCAACCAGAGTGCGCGTTGCGGACTGACAAGACTGACGGAGCCGGAAAACAGCATGTGTGGAATCAGAGGTTTCTCAGGCGGTTGGATGTTCCCTCCTTGAGGCAATATCATATGCAAGACCTTGTTGGCCAGATGTGGCTGGTTCCAAAGTGGCATAGACGGCGAAGTGAAGTCAATGATTGCATCAAACACTTCTGTCATATGTTTCGCCAGAATGAAATGTCCGCGCATCCAAGGATCACAGATATATCCTGCTACTTTTATTGATGATTTTTCCTGTCGTAATTGGTTGACCATCGTACCAAATGCTTCAATTCGTTTATTGCGTCTTCGAAGATCATACGTATCAGAGTAAATTATTTTGTGATCCATGAATTGATCCAGATCGACCAACAAAATATCCGCATTCATCTGTCTGCACGTTTCAATGATTTCTCGACATGCGTCAGTCCAATCTTCGAGACGTTCTTTCATTCCATAAGATTTTGTTTTCCAACCATAAAGATGCATGCCGTACATCCACTGCGGCACATTGGTTTCATTCATCGCGATCAATTTTCCAGAATCAAGCCATTTGAATCCTTCGCTCGTGTGATGTTCTGGTGCGACCAGCACGACGTTACGTATCTGACGTGCCCCAGAAGGGGGGAGCGGATAGTTAAGCAGGCAGGCTTTTTCTCGACCTCGGCGGCGCATTTCTTCCAGTGACAGGATCGGTTCAGGAGCGTTAAAGTCGAATATGCTTCTGAGACGGGGTACAGCAGCTTTCAAAATTTCAAGAATTCGCATCTGCTGGTTATGTGTCAATTGGTGCAATTTGGGTATCAACAAAGAAAACAGGACGGTTTTAGTTATGATTTGATCATAAAATGCGGTTTGCTGCCGTGCCGACATGCCATCCACCTGCTCCCGCAGAGCTTTCAAACCCCGTATCTCTTCATTTTGATTATCATAAATCAGACCGCCTATGCAAAGTGCGAGTGCTGTGGCAGAGTCTTGATAGCCGTGATCAGCAAGCATTTTGGCTATGATAAAGGCCGCGCGAATCCGCCCAATAATAAGCAATGGAGCCACGATGCCAGAGGCGTCTTTTGTATTTGTTGACTCATCGACAATCAAACGAATTATTCCAAGAGGATTGTTTTGGTTGTCTAAATTGACAACCGCATCCAAAAAATTGGGTATCATGGTTCGATTTCCTTTTCATGCTCGTTGAAATTTTGACGAAATGGTAGCATCATTTGGACTTGATTGCAATTGTTGAAACACCCTTGCACTGTTTTTTGTTCAGCTTGTTTCCACTTTGGTCACATTGAAATCCATTGCAATCAGTCGCAATATGTGGCAAAATATCAATGTTTCAGGAAATTTAATAATTTCATTTACAATTGGCAAAATTGGAACAATTGGTCGATAATAATAATTTATTCTTTTGCCCGAAGGGTATCATGTCCTTACTGTTGGGTACAAAAACAATAAAAAATTTTGGTGTGTTGCTCATGGGTACGCTTAAATATAAAATTGGACTCGTACAGATCAATAATAGTTTTTCAGGTGCCCACTATTTGCCATATACCGTCGGCCTATTGCAGGCCTATGCCCAATATCATAATTCAAATCCAGATCGTTTCGATTTTCTCATGCCCATTTTTCGACGCGAACCGGTCGAAAACATCGTTGAGCAGCTCAAAGAGGCCAATCTGGTGGCCTTCAGCCTCTACGTGTGGAATTTTCAACTCTCCTTGCAGGTCATCAGGGCACTCAAGCGAACCCATCATGACATACTCATCGTCGTGGGTGGTCCCCATGTGCCCAACGAGGCAGAAACCTTTCTCAGAGAAAATCCCCAGGTGGACCTTGCCGTTCACGGCGAGGGCGAACAGGTTTTCAATCAATTGCTCGACTTGTTTCCATCCAAAGAGTGGTCCAGATTGGCCGGGGTCAGTTGGCTAGATGCCTTGGGCGCATTTCATACACAGGCTCCAACGCCCCGCATCCGCGAGATCGATACCATTCCTTCGCCCTACCTGACCGGGGTCTTCAATCTCTTGTTGGCCCGCAAGGATGTCCGCGAATGGCTGGCTCTTTGGGAAACCAACCGAGGATGTCCCTTCAGTTGTTCCTTTTGCGACTGGGGTTCGGCGACTTCCGCCAAGGTCGCACGTTTTGACATGACCCGCTTGCGCGCGGAAATGGATTGGTTCTCCCAAAATCGTATTGGTTTCATTTTTTGTTGCGATGCCAACTTCGGCATTCTCAAAAGAGATGTGGAAATCGCCCGTTACGCCGTGGAAAACCGTAAACGCTACGGATTTCCAGAAGCCTTGTCAGTGCAAAACACCAAAAACGCCACTTCACGGGCTTATGAGATTCAGCATGTTTTATCCCAAGGCGGACTTAACAAAGGTGTGACGCTCTCCATGCAGACGACCAATCCCCTGGTTCTGGCCAACATTGGTCGAGACAATATCTCATTGGATACCTACAAGGAACTGCAACGCCGTTTCACCAAGGATGGAGTGGTGACGTATTCGGATCTGATTCTTGGCTTGCCTGGTGAGACCTACGACAGTTTCGCCAATGGTACGGATGAATTGATTCAAAGTGGTCAACACAACCGCATTCAGTTTGGCAATTTGTCCGTGTTACCCAACTCGGAAATGGGAAGCCTCACTTACCAACAGCGTCATGGCCTGGAACGGGTTGCTTCAAAAATACTCAATATCCATGGTGCCCACGCCTCGCAAGACTGGGACGTGGATGAATTCCAGGAATTGATTGTCGCAACAGCCTCTATGCCCAAAGAGGCATGGAGGCAGGCCCGCGTTTTCTCCTGGACCGCTTCTTTGCTCCACTTCGACAAGTTGATGCAAATTCCATTTGTCGTTCTGAATCAGATCTTTGGGATTTCGTATCGAGAACTCATTGAGGCGTTCATCCATGTGGATGGGGCAGAGTTTCCTTTGCTTCACGCCATCCAAACATTTTTTTGTGATCGGGCAGAACAGGTGCAAAGAGGCGAGCCAGAATATTATCATTCTGCCGAATGGCTGGATATCTGGTGGCCAGATGACGAGTACATGCTGATTCGGTTGGCGACCCGTGGTGAATTGGAGTTATTCTATAGTGAGGCCAAAGAACGACTCAGAAGAGTGTTGACCATTCACCAAATCCATGAGTCATTATTCGATGTGTTGGATGACGCCATTTCCCTCAACTGCCACGCCATAAAAAGGCCGGGTTTGCAGGAAGACCTCACCGTAACCAGCCGATTCAATATCGTCGAAATCTACCAAGGGGCATTGAGCAACCAGCCTCTCCCGCTAAAACAAGGATCTTTTATCACCTTGATTCGCCGCAAGCAACATTATTGGCAGGATTGGTTAACATGGTGTCGTGAAGTGGTATGGTTTGGCAACAAAAAAGGGGCCTATCTTTACGTTCTGGAAGATAAAAGTAGTATTGATGAAAAATCTGTTTTTGAATTGCAACCTTCTCTTTCCAGGACATGAATATGCGCCACTCTTTTCCAAAAGCCTCTTTGGGATTTGGTTGCTGGGGCATTGGTGGGTGTACTCCAGGCATCTCCAGCTATGGTCCGACAGACGACCAGATCTCCCTTCAGGCCCTGGAGCGGGCCATACAGCGTGGCATCACCTTCTTTGATACGGCACCAGCCTACGGTAATGGTCATAGCGAGGCGTTACTGGGGGAAGCATGTGATGGATCTGCCGCACCGATTTTCATCGCCACCAAGGCGGGTCAGGAGCGATTTGATCTCCAGCCGGACTTTCGCGTGGACGCCATGGCGCGTGTACTTGAACACTCTCTGCAACGGTTGCGCAGGGATCGTGTGGATCTGCTGCAACTCCACTCCCCTCCAGAGACACTGTTGGAACGTCCTGACGAACACCTGAAATGGTTGCATGCACTCATCCATCAGAAAATGGTGGGACATTTTGGTGTTTCGGTCAAAACGCCCATGCAGGGCATTCTGGCTATTCAAAGAATGCAACCGACTGCCCTGCAAGTCAACTTTAACCTGATGGATCAGCGGGTTATGGATTGCGGTCTGCTCAAGATGGCCCAAGAACAGAATGTCGTCCTGATTGCCCGAACACCGTTATGTTTTGGATTTCTCACTGGCACCCTAGATCATACGACCCGATTTGTTCCTGGCGACCATCGTGGTGACTGGCCTGTGGCCCAACGGCACCGATGGATTGAAGGAGGGCGTGCCTTTGCCGCATGGGTGCAAACCGAAGGTATGGGGGTGACTGAACTGGCTTTGCGATACCCCATTTCCTTTGCTCCTGTGGCACTGGTCATACCTGGCATGCTCTCTTCCAAGGAAGTGGATACGAATGCAGACATCATAGAGCATGGTCCTTTACCACAATCCATGCTGGAATCAATCCGGAACATCTATGAAAGTCATAACCGCTTCACGCCGGTCTGATCCCTTGCCATCATGAGGGTGTCACGTCCATCCCCAATCGTTGGTCCTGTCATGCCACTTTTCCTTTGACTTTTTGTCCGCAGAGCATCATTTTTGAGGATCTGGGATGTGGCATGACACAAAAAACAAGGATCTCTTGCATGACAAATAGCACGATATCATCCGCCTGCAACCTGACCGATCCATCAAGTGGCGTCACCTTTCATGGGAGTCTGCACACTCCTGATCAAACGGACGCCAGCTTGCCGCATGTTGGCCTTGGCAGCTGATGTTCATCGTCGTCAATCCCTCCCAAGATAACGTTGCAGTCAGCTGCGTGGATCTGCCACAAGGAGCTGTCTGCGTTGTTGGGGACAAAAAAATCAAGGTCAATCAAGCCATCCGCAAAGGGGAGCGGTTCGCATTGACACACATCCCGAATGGCGCGCATGTCATTCAATACGGGTGGCCCTTTGGCATCGCCCAGGGCATTCAATCAGGTGATCTCATCCATACAGGCAATGTGCGGGAGCTGGAATCGGATCTGTCTGCCCCCGTGATCGTCGCCCCTCCTGTGATGCCGAATCAAGAACCCTGGATTTCTCGCACCTTTGCCGGTTTCTTGCGTTCCGATGGACGGGTGGGTGTGCGGAACCATTATGTAATCGTGCCGACATCTCAATGTGCCAGTCATGTGGCTCTACAGGTGGCTGCCCAAGCCAACGCCAGGTTGCGTCCTGAGCTGCATTTTCCCAATGTGGACAGCATTGTTGCCTTGACCAACACTGAAGGTTGTGGTTGCGCCAGCAATATGCAGATTGATCGTTTTTTACGGGTGTTGCGCAATCATCTTCATCATCCCAATGTCGGAGCCGCCCTGATTATCGATTTGGGGTGCGAACAGACCAATTACCAAGCTCTCCACGACAACTTGCGCGTTCATGGTCCGATGCCAGGCATTCCCATGGATTGGTTGACCATTCAAAAAGAAGGCGGTGTGACCAACACCATCAACAAGGCACTGGCCATCCTGGAACAACGTCTGGCAATCGTTAATGCTGCTGTACGTACAGACCATCCTGTCCGTCATCTTCTGATTGGCACAGAGTGTGGGGCTTCCGACTCCTTTTCGGGGATTACCGCCAATCCGGTCATTGGCTCTGCCGTGGATAAAATCATTGCCGCCGGAGGTGGGGCGATTCTCTCAGAAGTCCCGGAAATGCTGGGGGCCGAACGTGCCTTAATGTCGCGCATGCGCAATGAAAATGTCGTGGCGGATTTCAGAAATATGATGACCTGGTATCGGGAGCTGGCCTCCAGGCTGGGCGTGGATATGACTGATAACCTGGTGCCGGAAAATAAAGCTGGCGGATTGATCAATGCCTGCATCAAAAGTCTGGGAGCCATCACCAAAGGAGGAACCACCACCATTGAAGGCATTGTCGATTATGGTGAACGTCCCCTCAAACCCGGTCTGCATTTGTCCCAAGGGCCTGGCAATGATTTGGAATCCGTCACTGGGCTGGCAGCCTCTGGTGCCACTATGATATGCTTCTCTACGGGTAAAGGCACAATCACAGGTCAGGCTATTGTACCAGTTATCAAAATCACTTCCACATCATCTTTGTTTCGTGCCATGCCGTTTGATATGGATTATGACGCTGGCATCTTGCTCGAAAATCCGGCTTGGAACCTGGAACGCATGGGAAATGCCTTGTTCGAACGCATCCTGGCTATCGCCAGCGGTCAAAAAACCTCTGCCGAATTGAATGGCCAGCAACAATTCCAAATCTGGACTGCGGGCAAATTGTCACTTTAGACGCCTTGCAATTTTTAATACTTGAAAAACCTTGGGGGGCGGTGAACCGCCCCCCAACCATCACCTTTTTTAATTATTAAAAAAAAAGAGGGGGTCTGGGGGATTCATCCCCCAGGGTTTTGTTTTTGACTTTTCAGTTCGGATGAGGTTCAGAAGGGTTGACAAGAGGCTGTTTCACTTTAATTTCAATATACAAAGGATCGTTCCATGATAAAAGCTGTCATTATTACAGCCAAAGGCTTTCAGGATGAAGAAGTGATTTATCCTTATTATCGAATGTTGGAAGAAGGATATCAAGTTGATATTGCCACACCAGATGGTCAGGTCGTTCTGGGTAAATATGGTGTTCCAGCCAGGGCGACCATGAGTACCAAAGATTTGAACGCGGATCGGTATGACCTTGTGGTGCTTCCAGGAGGTTTTGAAGCCCCGGATCGTGTCCGTCTGTTGCCAGAAGTTTTGGAGTTTATTCGTGAAATGGATCTCCGCAAAAAATTGCTTGCGGCCATTTGCCATGGTCCTTGGATTTTGATTTCTGCTCAGGTTGTGCGGGGACGTCGTTTGACGGCCTATTGGAGTATCGAAGCTGATGTACGCAATTCTGGAGCGATTTATGAACATAAAGTTCCGGTTGTGATTGATGAGCATGTCATTTCCTCGCCTCATTATGATAACAATGGAGACTTTATGCGTGCCATCATAAAATACATGAACGACAGAAACTTATGAATAAAAACGCAAAAATATATATCGCGGGTCATTCCGGCATGGTCGGTTCCGCCTTGGTCAATGCGCTGACACAACAGGGGTATCATAATCAGATCGTGCGCTCCAGGGATGAATTGAATCTTCTGGATCAACGAGCTGTGATCGATTTTTTTGCGCGTGAACGCCCCGATTATGTATTTTTTGCCGCAGGTCGCACAGGTGGGATACATGCCAACAGCACGTATCGGGCCGATTTTATTTACGAAAACATCATGATGCAAAGTAACGTGATTCATCAGGCGTTCATGCATGATGTACAAAAGCTGATTTTTTACGCCTGTTCCTGTGTTTTTCCCAAGGTGTGCGCCAAGCCCATCTCGGAGGAACACCTTTTGACAGGCGCGATTGAACCCACCAACGAACCGTTCGCCATTGCCAAGATTGCTGGCATCAAAATGTGTGAATCCTATAACCGGCAATATGGCACCAGCTTTATCACGGTCATTCCTACCAACCTGTATGGTTCGAATCAACGTTACGAACCCATGAACTCTCATGTCATTCCAGCGTTGATTCGCAAATTTCATCACGCCAAAGAGAAACAGGCTGACAACGTGGTGATCTGGGGATCTGGCAAGCCCTCCCGCGATTTTTTGTTTGTAGATGACTTGGCTGAAGCCAGCCTTTTTCTGATGGAATACTATGAAGGCGATGTGTTGCTCAATGTGGGTACGGGTCAGGATTACACCATTGCACAACTGGCTGAAGTGATTCGTGAAGAAATCGGTTTCACAGGTCGGATCCTTTATGATGCATCCCACCCGGATGGGGTGCTGGAAAAACTTCAGGATGTTTCCAGGATGACAGATCTCGGCTGGTGCTACAAAGTGGAGTTGCGGGAGGGCATCCGGCGAACCTATCAGGATTTCCTGGCTCGGCTGGCCAGGGGCGACATGGACCTTCGGTAAGGTTTTCACAGGTGAAATCGTTATGATCATCAGACCAGTCAAGCGTATCCCGCTCTGTGCCAAAGATCAAGCCTGCCTGCTCACGGCCCGCAATCACCAAAGAGAGACGACCAATCAGCAACCAGAAAATTATCATAACAGAGTCGTCATAAAGCCGTGGGGATATGAATTTTTAATAACTGAAAACGCTTTTGTTGCAGCATGGTTTTTGTTTATCAAGAAAGATCACTCCACCTCGATGCATTGCCATCCCACGAAAAAAACCTCTCTGACGTTGCTTTCCGGGAAAGCACTTTGCAATACGTTTCAACATCGCCATTTTCTTTCTGCCGGAGATTCGCTGATCATAGATCCGGGCGTGTTTCATGCCACAAGGGCCTTGTCCCTGGACGGCATTGTGTTGATCGAGGTGGAAACGCCACCTGCCAAGTTGGATTTGTGTCGTCTGGAAGACAAATATGGACGACAAACGCAAGGTTATGAAAGCCAGGCAGAAACCGTCACGGAGAATCTGCACGCCTTTGGATATTTTTGTTTTGATGCCCTGGCTCAAGGACCGCAACATCATTCTTTGGATGGTCGCTACGCGCTTTCCCTGGAACCTAATGACAAAAGCTTTCCAGATCCCGGCAGCCTGTATTGTGTGTGTCAAGGGGGATGTCTCGGACGCAACCAGGAATCCATTGTCACTGTGGGCGAAACCGAGCGTGGCAGTTATTTGCGCCATGTTCCCAATTTGTCGCTTGCAGAGAATACCGTATTTTTAAAAATCAATGTTTTTACATAAACGCCTGTTTCGCCACCATCAACAAACCTGCTTTTCCATTTTTTTTGCCTGAAACAAGCACTATTTTGCATGACACGTCAAACACAAGGCACTGCCTTGATTTTTGACACGCAAAAAGGTCGGATTGATTTCAGCTCCCGCAGAAGCTATGACTCCATGAGGGTCGTGACAGGAGGCGCATTCCACGCGATAGGTGCTGCCCGTTTTATAAAAACGCACTTCGTTGGAATCGGCTTTGTCATTTGAATTCATATCAAAAAAGGCAATCTTGTCTTGCGTTACGGTCGGACCAATAAAATCATGGCCAATGCGCGCAGTTGGAATATCAATCCCAATGGGATGCTCATCTCGCAAATCCGTGCCGATTCTGGCAAGGTTAAACGCATGAGCAACACCAATATCGGAGTTATGGCAAGACATGCACCCTGCATTGGATTTGGCGGGTGATGAAGTTCCAATGGCCAAATGGTTGGGTGAAACCGTTGTTCCAGCCGTATTCACCCAAGAATCCAGAAATGACTCCTGATGGCTGTCTTTGCCACTGGCATTATATCGCCCGGAACCGGGCATATTGATAATGGAGTCAATGGCTACCGTCCCATCGTGACAGGATAAACAAGTCAGTGAGCTGATACCGGGTTGATTGACGGCAGCCGTCAAAGTGCTGCTTCCAACTTGATCATAGGTCTGATAAGTGTTATTTTTTATGGTACGGTTCCACAAAGGGGCTGCGATATTTTCATTGGCTCCGTGAGGAGTGTGACAATAGACACAAACCTCTCCATATTGGTTGCGGGCCGTAATCATGGCACTTTGACTGGGATTGCCAGAGAGGGAAAGATTGTGGCGCGTGTTGGATATGCCCGTACGATTGGTAAATCCGGTGGGAAAATCCTCTGCTGACAGAATTGAAAAAAACATATTGCAAACAAATATCAAAATGGACAGAAAAACGATCCAATAAAAATTTTTTACATTTCGCGAAAATGTTCCAATCCATGCTTCCATGATACGACCTCCAAACATAAAAAAAACAAAAGGTTACCATTCCATCTTAATTAACTTTCATATACACCTGCCAATAGAGTTCTGCACAAACAAGGCCAACTCATCATTTTGGAGTGTGAGTGTGACATGTATGTTCTAACATTTTGATTTTGTGTATTAAATTGGCATGTCACCCTGCCGATATCCCTGTTTCGATTCCCATTTGCAAGAAAAACATTCTCATTAATGAAAAATCGTGTTAGTTACAACTCAAAAAATAAAAATATCAAAAAAAAGAATCAACCAAACAGTATTTATTCTTTTTTCTTGTTGACTGGCGACGCAGGTATTTTCTTGCCATCAAGTATATTTTTCCCCTCTTCAGGGGAAAGTTTACGCAAAATTTCGACTTTTTTCAACCACTGATCGACAATATAAACCCTTCCAGTATCATCTGTGGCCACCCCGGAGGGCGATGAAAAAATCCCTGGGCCGTCTTTGAGGGATCTTTCGCCAATAGGAAGCAACAATTGTCCTTTATCATCGAAAATTTGCAAATTGGCGAAAGATCCATCCAATACATAGACAAGGTTATCTTTGTCCACTGCGATGGCACGAGGACGCGCCAACTGTCCCAATCCATGCCCTACCCTTCCCCATTTGTACAAAAATTGGCCGTCACGGTCAAACACCTGCACCCGAAAATTGCCCGCATCCAGCACATAAACCCGACCATCGGGACCAACACAAATATCGGTGGGAAAGTTGAACGCTCCATCTTCATTGCCACGCTGCCCAATGGGCGACCCAACCAGTTGACCGTCCGAGTTGAAAATGAGCATCTGGTGTTTGCTGCTGGCAGCAGCACCATTATCGATCACATAAATTCGAGAGCCATCGGCAGAGACGCTCACAGCAACCGGATTGTTTAATATTTTATCATCGCCAATCCATTTGATAAACATGCCAAGCTGATCATATACGATCACTGTTTTTCGTTTTGAATCAGCTACATATACCATTCCTTTTTTGTCCAGGGCAATGCCTAATGGTTTATCCACCACCCCTTCCCGACGAAAACCCATTTGATAAAAACGCCGTCTTACCGCATCAAAAACATGAATCCGTCTGGCCATGGTATCCGTTACAAAAATACGACCTCCCTGGGCGGCAATCCTTACTGGTTTTACAAAAACCTGTTTGTCATCAACCGACGCAATCACGTTGAAGGCATCAAGATCTTCTTTATTTTTGCGCTCTACGTCTTTTGCGGTATGAATCACCGATTCCCAGGTATAGCGAGGCATTTCAGGTGGTTTTGGCCAATACATTTCACCTGTCGAAAGTTCCGGCTCTTCCTGAGTTGTGGCACATCCAAAAAGAAACAAGAGCATCATTCCCAGATAAACAGAACGACCCCATTGATTGATGTTCATGATATGCGTTCGCCTGTTTCGTTCATAATTGGACTCGCACTTAAAGCGGGACAAATCATCAGGTAGGACAAAAGGAAGGCTTCGCCATGTGGAATCCATGGCGAAAGCCACTGGTGGGGGATGGAGCGAAAGCGATTACTTACACGGCAATAATGAACACTTTTTTTAACCAAAACAATCAGGCAGCATTGAGTTTCAAGTATGGGCGGGGCTGGCTTCGATTGCCAAATCCAATTTTCCTTCCATAGCCCGAACTGTAACAGTACCACCCTGTTTCAACAAACCAAATAACAGCTCGTCTGCCAAAGGTTGACGAATCTTTTCCTTGATGAGCCGCTCCATGGGACGCGCACCATTTTTACGGTCATACCCCCGCTCCGCCAGCCACTGCCGACCGCTCTCATCAACAACCAATGTGACATTTTTCATGCTCAGATCCCGGTCCAAAATGTCCAGAAATTTGTCAGTCACTTGAACAATCACTTTGTTTTCCAAATGGCTGAAGGGGACAATGGCATCCAGGCGGTTGCGGAACTCAGGGGTGAAGAGACGACGAATCTCTTTCAAATCATCACCTTCATGATTTTGAGTGATAAATCCCATCGAAGAGCGATCCAGATCCTGGGCACCAGCATTGGTGGTCATGATCAAAATCACGTTGCGAAAATCAGCCCGCCGACCATTATTGTCGGTAAGGCTCCCATGATCCATGACTTGAAGCAAAAGATTGAAAATATCAGGATGAGCCTTTTCAATTTCATCCAACAACAGGACAGCATGAGGATTTTTGGTGACCGCTTCGGTGAGCAAACCAGACTGCTCAAAACCTACGTATCCAGGAGGGGCACCAATCAGACGAGAAACAGCGTGACGCTCCATGTATTCGCTCATGTCGAAACGAATCAATTCCACGCTCATTTCACGTGCCAGGAGGCGTGCCAATTCGGTCTTGCCGACTCCAGTGGGACCGGCCAACAAGAATGAACCAATGGGTTTGAGCGGATTGCCCAAACCGGAACGGGTAAGCTTGATGGCCTTGCAGATCATCGCCACGGCGTGATCCTGACCAAACAAGCTCAACAGAATATTGCGCTCCAGATTTTGCAGTATTTCCCGGTCATCGTGAGAAACAGACCTGGACGGAATACGGGCAATGCGGGCGACAACCTCTTCAATTTCACGCACACCAATGGATTTTTTGCGCCTGGAGGCCGGAGCAATCCGGGCTGCGGCTCCAGCTTCGTCGATGACATCAATGGCTGAATCAGGATGTTTGCGGTCGTGAATGTGACGACCAGACAACTCAGCAGCGACACGAAGGGCTGGAGCTGTATAGCGGATATCATGATGTTGCTCGTAACGCATTTTCAATCCCTTGAGGATCAGGATGGTCTCATCCAGGGAAGGCTCAGGGATGTCAATTTTTTGAAACCGTCGTGCCAATGCCTTGTCTTTTTCGAATACCCCACGGAACTCTTCGTAGGTGGTGGAGCCAATACAACGCAACGCGCCACTGGCCAGCAACGGCTTGAGAAGATTGGAGGCATCCATGGTGCTGCCGCTGGTGGATCCAGCCCCAATGACCGTATGAATTTCATCGATGAACAGGATCGCACCCGGTTGATCCAGCAATTTGTTGAGTACCCCTTTGAGACGCGCCTCGAAATCGCCACGAAATTTGGTGCCAGCCACCAGGGATCCCATGTCCAGAGAGTAAATGACACTGTGCGCGAGACTCTCCGGGACCAAACCCTGGACGATTTTCAGTGCCATTCCTTCGGCCAGATGGGTCTTGCCCACACCGGCATCGCCAACGAATAGAGGGTTGTTTTTGCGACGCCGACTGAGAATCTGAAAGGTACGCAAAAGTTCATCCTCACGTCCAATGAGGGGATCGATTTTGCCCTCTTGAGCCAATTGGGTCAGGTTGACGGCATAAAGTGCCAGAGGGTCTTCGGGTTTGGGAGTCACCTGTTCCTTTGGCCTTTCAGTCTCCTGCTCTTGATGTTCCGATTGGGATGACTCTTCGGCTCCTTGATTGTCCATATCATGGGAAATAGCGGTCTGAATGTCCAGCCTGGAAATATGTTGTCGTTCCAGAAAATGAACGGCATGAGACTGCCGCTCGCCAAAGATGGCCACCAACACATATGCACCAGTGACCACTTCTCGTCCCGCAGCCTGAACCTGATAAACCGCCCGCTGCACAACCCGTTGAAAACCCACCGTGGGGGTGATTTCGAGAGGGTCGTCATGTTCGGTCACTGCGGGGATATGGAGTTTCAGGTGACCTTCAAGATCCTGGGAGAGTTGTCCCAAATTGCAACCGCACTGAATCAGAATCTCCGTGACTTCCGGGTTTTCAGTCAAAGCCAGCAGGAGGTGTTCCACCGTGGCATATTGGTGACGCCTTTGATGGGCTGTACGAATGGCTTTGTTCAGAGAGACTTCAAGATATTTGCTGATCATTGTGTCACATTTACCATGATTACGATGCCAAAGGATATCCGTATTTGAATCAATTCTTTTCCATACGGCACTTTAATGGGTGCTGGTTAAGACGTGCATGACGATTGACTTGTATTACCTTGGTTTCGGCTATTTCACGAGTAAAAACCCCACAGATTCCAAATCCTTTATAATGGACGTTCAACATGATTTGGGTTGCTTCTTCGAGAGATTTACTGAAGAAGCGCATCAAGGTATCCACCACGAAATCCATGGGGGTGAAGTCATCGTTAAGCAGAATCACCTTGAACAAAGGAGGTTCCTGGTGACGCGTACTGGAAATGGAGTGAAGCAAAGTATCTTCACTGATGTCATGCTGACTCATGGATCAAGCTCCGAGTACACATACAATAAATGATGAAGAGAAATCACATGTGACGGCTTCCACACAAGCCGAGACAATTTAAAAAAATCAACCTATTGATTGTTATGGGGGGATCTCAACCAAAACTCCTGCATGCGATGATGGTCTTTGTACGTCACTCCCTCTGGAGTGATTCTGCAATGGTTTTGCGGCTTCCAAGGAGCAGCCTATATTACTCGATATTGGACGCAGGACCAAAGAAAAAGTTCATGATGGATGCAAGGAGGCTGCACGCAAGAGTTCGATGGCGTTGTTTCTGGCTGGTGTGGTGATTTGCTCACCGGCCAGCATACGGGCCAACTCTTCAATACGCAAGGTTATATCAAGTGCGATGACAGAAATTTGAACTCTTCCATCCAAAGTGGATTTGGTTACTTTCAAGTGATGATGGCCCCATGCAGCCACTTGAGGAGAATGGGTGACGGCCATGATTTGACGTTTTTTGGAGACCTGGACCAGTTTGGCACCGATGGCAGCAGCCGTGCGACCGCCCACACCGACATCGACTTCGTCGAAAATGAGGGTTGGAATGGTGACGGCATCTGCCAGAGAGGTTTTCAAGGCCAACATGATGCGAGACATTTCGCCGCCAGAAGCCACTTGTTTGAGGGATTTGAGGGGTTCGCCTGGATTGGCGGTGATTTTGAATTCGACCTCTTCCATGCCGTGAGGACGAGGATCTCCAGACATGGAACGCAAGGCAATGGCAAAACGGGCACCGGTCATACCCAGTTGTGCCAAATGGGATTCGGTTTCACGGGTCAGATGCGAGGCGGCTTCTTTGCGTGAGAGACTCAAACGGGTGGCTGATGCGTCGAAGGCGGTGCGTGCGGCAGACATGGCATTCAGGAGACGTTGTTCATTGGCATCGATGTGATCCAAAGAATCAAGTTCCTGACGCCATTGTTCAGCCTGTTGAAGCAACTCATCGGGTGTGCGACGATGTTTGCGCGCCAGAGTACGGATGAGATTGAGGCGGTCTTCGAGTTCGACGAGTTGTTCTGGATCGGTTTCCAATGAATCAGCATAGTGACGAATCCTGTCGGATGTGTCGTCCAATTCGTATTGGAGGGAGCGAAGTCGTTCAGCCAAAGGAACAAGAGTTGGATCCAGGCGTGAGGCCTCTTCGAGTTCCCCAGCGGCGCGGGAGATGAGCAAGGATGCGGAGTCGCCTGAATCGCCAGAGAGGAGTTCCAGGCTGGAGTTGGCTGCGGCACCGAGGCGGACAGCGTGAGACAAGCGACTGCGACGTTGTTCCAATTCGGCAGCTTCGCCTGGCAGAAGACCGATGGAGTCAAGCTCTTCGATTTGGTGTGTGAGGAAGGCACGACGTTGAAGGGCATCTTGCGCGCTTTGTCGGAGAGATTCCAACTCTCGTTTGAGGGCGTGCCAGGTTTGACTGTATTGAGTGGTTTGTTGCACCAAGTCGTCATGGTGCGCGAAAGCGTCGAGAATGGCCAAGTGAGTGGAGGAATTGAGCAGCGATTGATGGTCGTGTTGGCCATGAATATCCACCAAACCATCACCCAGTTGCGACAAGGTTGCAAGCGGGACCGGAGTTTCATTGATGAAGGCACGACTGCGGCCATTCAGGGAGAGAGTGCGACGGAGAAACAATTCATCGGTGCCGCTGTCCAGTTCCCGCTCTTGAAGCCAGAGACGGGTTGGATGCTGGTCTGGAAGTTGGAAACGGGCCGTGGTCATGGCATGATCACTGCCCGTGCGGATGAGTCCGGTATCAGCGCGCGCGCCCAAGGTCAGGGCCAAGGCGTCGATCAGGATGGACTTTCCCGCGCCGGTTTCTCCAGTCAAAATGGTCAGTCCCTGAGAGAATTCCAGGTCCAGTCTTTCGATGAGAGCGATATTTTCTATAGTCAGTTGACGCAGCATGAGATCACACCAAGTACCTGATCAGTCGAACGCCAAGAAACCATGGCAAACATGTGTCTTGCATGGGACTTGAGTCTGTTTGCCATTCTCATGCGTCAAAGGCAAGTCTTTTTCTGTGAGCCGTTGTGGATATTGGGCAAAATGGACACAAAAAATTTTTTCTGAAAATCGCTTGACAATCCGTTTCAGGACGAGTATCCTTTTTACTTCAATTTGGGGCCATAGCTCAGCTGGGAGAGTGCTTGAATGGCATTCAAGAGGTCGGCGGTTCGATCCCGCCTGGCTCCACCAATTAAATCAAATACTTATGGCCACTCGCAAGGTGGCTGTTTTTGTTTCAGTACCCACATAGTACCCACCAGAATGGCATTGCGCCCAGCCCACCCATCCCCGGTGAGTGACCGGCTACCAAAATTTTT
>JAMOBH010000062.1:0-21123 GCA_039908085.1 Magnetococcus sp. YQC-5 | reverse complement strand
AAAAAAATAATAAAAAAATAATAAAAAAAAAGGGTGGGGGGTTTGGGGGGCGGTTCACCGCCCCCCAAGGTTTTCCCCCACATTTTTTACTTGGCAACCAAATCCTTATGGGCGCGTTTGAATACAGACCATTCGCCAGTGGCCGGATCGATCCGACTATTGACGAAACATTTCCAATTCACTTCGTCCACAAAGTTGTAATCCATGTTGTAATAGAAACCGGGATAACGGGTCTCCTTGCGGAACAACATGTGACGCAAATGAGCCTCACCAGCAAAAATCCGGTGATAGTTTTCCCAGGCCCGCATCAACTCATGCAGGTCACGGGCCATCATTTTTTCCGAGTCCTTCTTGAGTTCTTGCAGTTTCTTCACCGCGATTTCCATCATGGTGACATTGGTGGTGTACATGGTGCCCACACCGGCCACATATTCATCCATGATCTTTTGCAGACGGGCCTGCAACATGCGTGGCGTGATGTAATGCGGATTGACTTCAACCATGGTGCTGTAATCTTTGTGTTCCATGTAGGTCCGCACCGGCTTGTAAATCTCTTCCGCCAACTCATTGGCCGTTTTGTTCAAAGAGGGGGTATAGCTCTTGTGATCCAAAACCCACTCCAACACGGCTTTGATGGCAATCCGTCCTTCAGCATGGGAGCCAGAAGAGAACTTGTGCCCCGAAGCACCCACACCATCACCAGCCGTGAACAAACCCTTGACCGTAGTCATCCGGTTATAATTCTTCTGTCCGGCTGGGGGATCTTCACCCGGCTTAGGCGGATGATCGCCCCACTGCCATTCCGGTGGAGCCAAATCCGCCGGTCCTGTGGTCCAGATACCGCAACAACCAGAATGTGACCCCAAGAAATAGGGTTCGGTCGGCATCAACTCAGACGGGGTGTTTTCTGGCTCGATGTTCTCGCCCGCCCACACACCGGCCTGGCCAATACACATGTCCAGAAAATCTTCCCAGGCTTCGGCTTCCAGATGCTTGATTTTCTTCTTGGCATCCTTGGCACCATACTCTTCTTCATAAGAAGCCGCCAGGGCTTGCAGGGCCAGATCTGTCCGCATCATGATGGGACCACGACCTTCACGCATTTCTTTCATCATCAAGTGATTGCGCAGGCATGTGGCAGGCACCTTGGCCAATCCATAAGGCGGATAGTCCTTGAGCATTTCCTTGTTGATGTCCATGTAAACTTCACCACGGCCATTGGTGGCCTTGGCCTTGAACAACAAAAACCATGCACCCACCGGACCATACCCATCCTTGAAACGGGCTGGCACAAAACGGTTTTCCATCATGGTCAATTCCGCACCAGACTGGGCGGCCATGGCATACGTGGAACCGGCATTCCACACCGGATACCAGGTGCGACCCATACCCTCGGCCACGGAACGGGGACGAAATACATTCACAGCCCCACCCGCCACCAACAAAATGGCCTTGGCTTTGTAAATGTAAATCTTGTCTTCACGATTGGAAAAACCAACCGCTCCGGCAATGCGATTGTCTTCCTTGGCATCCAGCAACAGCTTGACAATGAAAATCCGCTCCTGGATGTTGTCCATGCCCAGGGCTTGCTTGGCTGCTTCGGCAACGATGGTCTTGTAGCTTTCGCCATTGATCATGATCTGCCATTTGCCGGAACGAACCGGTTTGCCGCCATCCTTGAGGCTCTTCTCTTCGTCCCCAGGCTGTTTCCAGATCGGCAGGCCCCACTCTTCGAACAACTGCACAGAATTGTCCACATGACGACCCACGTCACAGCACAGGTCATCGCGGGTGATTCCCATCAGGTCATTGGCCACCATCCGGGCATAATCCGCCGGATCCTGGTCACCCAGATAGGTGTTGATGGCCGACAAACCTTGAGCCACAGCTCCACTGCGCTCCATGGCAGCCTTGTCCACCAACCGGATCCGGGTTCCCTCAGGTGCCCAACGCATCACTTCATAGGCCGCGCCACAAGCGGCCATGCCACCACCGATGATCAAAATGTCGGTGTCAATTTCCACAATGTCGGGATTACCAAAACTTCCCATGTCAAACGCTCTCCTCTGACAAAATCAATGTTTTTGAATTGGATACCACACCATGCTGCTACGCGCCTACTTTGGGAAGATCTTTGCTGTCGAGATTGAAAAATCCCGATTCATTCAATTTGGAAAGGTCTGGCTTGGGCTTGCCACCATACAGATCGATGGAACCTTCAGCCGTGGTACGAATCGGGAACTTGAACCGCTTGACATTGCCATTACGGAACTGAATCGTCCACATGATGGAATCAGAACCACGCAATGGGATCACAGCCCCACCCATGGGTACGATGTCAGCATAGGCACGGACTTCAATGGCCTGTTGCGGGCAGATCTTGACGCAGGAATAACACTCCCAGCATTGATCCGGCTCCTGGTTGATACCTTTCATCCGTTCCTTGTCCAGCTTCATAAGGTTGTTCGGACAAATATACATGCAGGCGGTTTTATCTTGACCCTTGCATCCGTCGCATTTGGCTTGGATGACGAAACTTGGCATATAACGCTCCTTACTGGTACTAAATTAATTAGGGATGGGTGAATGATACTTTATTGATTTGAAAACTGCTTGTGAAGATTTTTGATGTGTGGGTCTCGCGCCAAACCCCACAAAGAACAAAATAAAGTCAAAAGCAAAACCCTGGGGGATGAATCCCCCAGACCCCCTCTTTTTTTTTAATAATTTATAAAAAAAAAGGTGGGAGAGGATTGGGGGGCGGTTCACCGCCCCCCAAGGTCTTGATTTTATGCACTTGTCAGACGATGAGACTCACGATCAACAATGCCACGATATTGGTGATTTTGATCATGGGATTGACTGCTGGTCCAGCTGTATCCTTGTAGGGGTCGCCCACCGTATCACCAGTGACCGCCGCTTTGTGGGCTTCAGAACCCTTGCCGCCAAAATTGCCGGATTCGATGTATTTTTTGGCATTATCCCAAGCACCACCACCGGTGGTCATGGAAATGGCCACAAAAATTCCGGTAATGATGCTTCCCATGAGAACCCCACCCAAAGCCTTTGGTCCCAACAAGAAACCAACCAGAATCGGCACCAACACCGGCAGCAAAGAAGGAACAATCATCTCCGAGATGGCTGCCTTGGTCAACATGTCCACAGCTTTGGAATAGTCGGGTTTGCCCGTGCCTTCCATGATGCCGGGAATTTCCCTGAATTGCCGACGCACTTCGACCACAACACTTCCAGCCGCACGTCCCACGGCTTCCATGCCCATGGCCGCGAACAGGTAAGGCATCAACCCACCGATGAAGAGACCAACAATCACCAAATGGTCAGACAGGTTGAAGGTCATGCCATGAACAAATTTTTCCAACTCATGGGTATAGTCCGCAAACAAAACCAACGCCGCCAAACCAGCGGAACCAATGGCATAACCCTTGGTAACCGCCTTGGTGGTGTTGCCCACCGCATCCAGAGGATCGGTGATATCACGAATTTCCTTGGGCAAATTGGCCATTTCGGCAATGCCACCCGCATTGTCCGTGATGGGTCCATAGGCATCCAGAGCAACGATGATGCCTGTCATGGAGAGCATGGCCGTCGCGGCCACAGCAATCCCATAGAGACCGGCCAAATGATGAGCGGCGACGATGCTGGCGCAAACCGCGAGAACCGGAGCGGCTGTGGCTTTCATGGAGACACCCAAACCTGCGATGACGTTCGTGCCATGACCCGTCTGGGAAGCTGCGGCAATGCTACGCACGGGCGAAAATTCCGTGGCGGTATAATATTCAGTGATCATCACCATGGCTGCTGTCAGCATCAAGCCGATCAACGTGGCACCGTAAAGGGCGGCAATGCTATGGTAGCCGTTGCCACTCATGATCCATTTGGTAATGGGGTAATACACCACTGCCGCAATGGCACCTGAGACGATCAATCCCCGATACAACGCGGTCATGATCTTGCGACCGGGCAGATATTTGACGAAATAGACACCAATGATGGAGGCGATGATGGAGACACCACCCAAAACCAACGGATAAACCAAGGCATTACCAAATTTCGGCATGACCAAGGCACCCAACAGCATGCTGGCCACCACAGTCACGACATACGTTTCGAACAAGTCTGCGGCCATACCGGCACAGTCACCCACGTTGTCACCCACGTTGTCCGCGATCACAGCCGGGTTGCGCGGGTCATCTTCCGGGATGCCGGCTTCCACTTTACCAACCAGATCCGCGCCCACATCCGCGCCCTTGGTAAAAATACCACCACCCAAACGGGCAAAGATGGAGATCAAGGATCCACCAAAAGCCACACCCACCAACGGTTTGAGCAGTTGGGACATGTTGCCGCCACCAGCGACCTTGACCAGAATCAAAAAGAAAATCGCCACGCCCAGCAGGCCCAGACCCACCACCAACATCCCGGTGATGGCACCCCCTCGGAAGGCAACCTGCAAAGCAGCGTCAATGCCTTTCTTGGCGGCTTCTGCGGTACGCACATTGGCTTTCACGGAAATGCCCATGCCAATGAAACCGGTTGCCCCGGACAAAACCGCGCCCACTGCAAAACCGAGGGCTGTGGCCATGTCCAAAAAGAGGGCGATCAACAAGAACAACGCCCCACCCACATAACCAATCGTGGTATATTGGCGGTTCATGTAGGCGCGTGCCCCTTCTTCCACGGCTCCCGAAATTTCCTGCATCCGCGCCGAACCTGCTGGCAAACCCAAAATCCATGCACGGGACATCCACCCGTACACGACTGCGCCAATCCCACACAGGATGGCGAAGTACAACGCTCCCATCGACATTTCCATAGCCACTTACCCTCTTCCCAATAAATTGTTTTATCAAACCCGCCTTTGCGGATAACCCTGAGTTTGTTGTAATGGTTTTCTTCAGCCAATAATGGCACACAGGTTGGAAAAAACCACATTCATTTCCTGCATGCCATCCACGGTTTCAATGGCTCCACGGTTGCGGTAAAAATCCAGCACCGGAGCGGTTTGGGCGTGATAGACCGCCAAACGGTTGCGTACTGTCTCTTCGGTGTCGTCGGCACGGGTCACCAACGCGCCACCACACAGGTCACAGAGTTCCTCTTTGGCCGGTTTTTTGAACTGGATGTGATATCCTTCGCCACATTGGCCACAAGTCCGACGTCCGGTGATACGCGCCACCAAGGCATCATCATCTGCGGTAATATCGATGACATAATCGATTTTCAATTGACGCTCGGACAACATGGTCTCCAAAGAGTTGGCCTGTCCGACGGTCCTGGGAAAGCCATCCAGGATAAACCCGTTTTGGCAATCGGCCTCGCCAATGCGATCCCCAATGATGCCAACCACGATGTCATCCGTCACCAATCCGCCACTCTCCATGGCTGCCTTGGCCCGGAGACCAACCGGAGTTCCGGCTTTGACTGCTGCCCGCAACATGTCGCCTGTGGAGAGCTGAGGTATGGCGTATTTTTCAGCAATCCGGCGTGCCTGGGTGCCTTTTCCCGCCCCTGGCGGACCCATGAAAATCAGGTTCATGCATAACTCCTTACGTTTCTAAAGATGGGATGGACAATTGATTAAAAATTCTTGGCTTGGCATAATCCATTCTTGCTACTCAAAAATTATTCTATGGTAACCTGTTTGACTATGAACTTGATACGGGAAAAATCACCAGAAGCAAAAAAAATTTCAGGGGGCCAGACACATTTCGGCATGGTACTCGCTTGCATGGCGCGCCAACATCAACAAGGCCTCGGCATCCACCTCTGAAGGGCATGGTTTGATCCCTACCAGCCAATCCAACAGATCTGCGTCGGGATGAACCAGCAAACCCTCCATGCGCTGACATTCCGCATCATCCAGACGGGTCAATTCCGCAACGAGGAAGCGATGCAGCAGACGTTCCATCTCGGCCATGGAACGACGACTGGCCAGAAATGAAAGTCGTCGCTGGGCAACCGTCCTGGACAAAGGAATTTCTGGAAACATCCGCTTGCCCTCTCACTCCCCGTCAAACATCGGCAAATCCCGCACCCAATCCCGCCCATCCACGGCCTGCCCACCCCAGGGAGGCTTGCCATAATAAAGAGCATCTTCGACACATACATGACGATAATGGGCATGATGAAACGTGGCTTTGCGGAAATCCACGCCCCGCAAGTCACATGAAACAAACCGGGTTCCTTCCAGGGAGGTCTCACGCAAGGAGGCGTGAGAAAGATTGGCACCGGTGAAATCCGCATGATCCAGATTGGTCTGCAAAAATTGCGCTCGGACCAGAAGAGTTCCATGAAAATGGTTGGCCGACAAGGTACTCAACATGAATGAAGCGGCTGTGGCATTGGCCTGCTCAAAGGTGGAGCGTTCCATTTCGACCCGTTGAAACAGGGCATGGGCAAGTTGAGCATGTCGGAACGTCACACGGGAAAACTGAGTCTCCACGGCATGCAGGTCGTTTATGTTACAACCATCCAGGTTGACATCCACCAGACACGCACCAGACAGATTGATCCCGGACAAATTCATGCCGGACAAATCAAGCCCAACCAAATGAGTGAAAGAGAGATCCGCATCCACCAGCGTTCCCCCTCGGCCCTTGGCACCCATCAAGTCAAATTTATCTGTAAATCGTTGCATTTAAAACTGGCAAGCACTATGGAGGAAGGATAAAGTCACACTGTCAAAATTCAGTCTAACACATACCACCGAATCCATCCAAGTGGAAATCTGACGTATACTGCATACGGCCATGGATAACACATTTTCAACTGCGGAAAGCTCGGAAAGCTCGGAGAACACGGCTTTTCAGGTTTGTTTCTTCCGTGTTTTCCGTGCTTGCCGTGGTTCAGAAAAAGGATCAAACAGGATGGGCCATTCGCGCCCGATGCGTGGCAACCTCTTCGGCAGCCAACAAAGCAGCCAAATAAGACCCAGGATCCGCGACCCCGTGACCGGCAATGTCATGAGCCGTCCCGTGATCAACACTGGTACGCACAATCGGGAGATTCAATGTGATGTTGATCGAATGACCGAATGCCAGCATCTTTAATGGAATCAATGCCTGATCGTGATACATGCACACCACCGCGTCATACCCACCCCGCGCCCTGGCATGAAACAAAGTATCCGCAGGCAAAGGACCGCGCACCATATGCTTGGCCTCCATGAATTCCTTGCAGACCGGAGCAATGACCTCAATCTCTTCACGACCAAAAGCCCCCCCTTCCCCGGCATGGGGATTCAAACCTGCCACAGTGATACGAGGACGGGCAAGGCCAAAATCCAATCGCAAGGAATCCAGGGTGATTTGTATCACCTGACGCAACCACTCCTGAGTCAACGAACCCGATACCGAAACCAAAGATTGATGAATCGTGGCCGGAACCACCCGCAAACCATTCCCGGAGAGCATCATCACCGGATGCGCCACTCCCAGAATTCGGGCCAACAACTCGGTATGTCCAGGAAAATCAAAACCACCCGCATGGATCGAGGCCTTGTGCAAGGGCGGGGTCACCATGGCCGCCACCCGACCCTCCTGAGTCAAACGACAGGCGGTCTCGATACTTTCCACCACTGCCGCCGCATGGGCTGCATCCGGCTGACCAAAAACAAACCCTTTTGGACCCACCTTGGCTTGGGTTGCCAAAATATCAAAACGGTTTGGCTCAGTACCCACGTCATCTGCCATGGCATCAAACACCCGAAAGGTCAGATCCAATCCCAAATGACGCGCTGTCATGACATACACCTCTGGATCACCGACATGAATCAAACGAAAACGTGTATAAATCTGCCAAGGATGGGCCGCAAAGGCCTTCAACACGATTTCAGGCCCCACTCCAGTGGGATCCCCCATGGTTACCGCAATCAGCATCTTGTTCATCGATACTCCACAAAAGCCCGTAAACGTATATCCCGCAGCCACTGATTATAACGTGCCTGCAACTTGACCTCCATCACCCGTTCTTCCAATTCTTTGGATTGACTCTCCAGGGAATCAGGAGGCAACTGTTTTTTCTCCTCAACCAAAATCAAATGCCAACCAAAAGGAGTGCGCACCGGCTCAGACACCTCTTTGGGCGATAAACGAAACGCCGCTTCCTCAAAAGGTGCCACCATCAAGCCCGGTCCAAACCACTTCAAATCCCCCCCATCCTTGGCGGTTTCATCCTGGGAATATTTCCGTGCCAAGGCCGCAAAGTCACCACCAGCCAGCACTTCCTTGTGAATCCCACGAATGATTTCCAACGACTTTGACACCTCATCCGCAGGGGCACCGGTCGGCACCTTGATCAGAATGTGACGCGCCTTGACCTTGACCTTTTCCTTCTCAAATGTCACAGGCTTGGCTGCCCCACGACGTTTCTCCAACACCACCAGGATGTGATATCCCTGAGACGTACGAACAGGTGCAGATACTTCTCCAGGCTGCATGGAAAAAACCACGGATTCCATCTCCTGAAGCAATTCGCCGCGCTTGAACCAACCGATCTCTCCTCCTTCCAGTCCGCTCGGATCATCGGAATACTGTCCTGCCAACGTGGCCAAAGCCGCTCCACCTCGCAGTTTTTCAACCAATTGTTCAGCCAACCTGGCCCGTTCCTCCACACGACTGGACGAGGCTTCGGCATCCACCAACAACAAAATCTGTCCCAAACGCACCTCCAGCGGCCCTTCCGCACCACGTGAGGCCTGATATAACACCTGGACCTCTTCGGAGGAGACCGATACCAGGGGCCGAATCACCTTGTTGATCAGCCGACTTTTCATCAATTGATCCCGCAATCCCGCCCGATAGGATTCGAGTTCAATGCCTTGGCTGGCCAACGCCTGCGGCAATGCGCCTGGAGGAAGCCGATTGTTCTGTTCAACCTGGGCCATGACCGCCTCGATATCCTTCTCTTCGACCACCACCCCCATCTGTTCGGCCTTTTGTTCACGCAACACCCGCACGATCAATTCTTCCAGGATCTTTTTGCGGATCATCTCGGCATCTACAGTTTCACCGCTCTTGGCTATCCGGGCCAACACGGGACGGGCCATCTCATCCACCTCAGATTGCATGATGATTTGCGGCTTGACAGGTTTCTCCGAGACGATCCCCGCCTCCACCACGGCCACAATGCGATCCAAAACAACCGCGCCTCCTGACGCTGGCATCAGAGTCGCGAAACCAAACAGAGCCAGAAGCCCCCATTTCCCAAACCACCGCATCTTGTACACTCCAGGAATCCTGCCTGCCCTGTCATGAAGATTATGAAGAGACTCCATAGCCGCCCAACCCCCGCAACGTAAAGAAAAATCCAATAAAATGACCGCTATGCTCACTGGTACGCGAAGAAAGATCCTGTCCACCGGACAGCTCGAAACTCCAGCAGTCCTGTTCATAAACCAAGCCTGTACGCCAGCTTTTGATCCCGTTTGTCTCCAAGGAATAATCAGACTGCTGTTTCAACAACCAATGCTCACGAAATGGCACTTTTGCCTGCAATGAAAGATCCTCCAAAGGTTCGGTGCTTCCCTCTGGAACAAACGGCCCTGTGGTTTCAGGCTTGTTGCGATGATAACCAATACTGACGAGCGTTCTGGCATCGGAATAACGCAGCTCGGACTCTGATGATTTCAACTCATTCTGATAAGGGTCATAACGACCCGCCATGGTGATACTCCAATGTTGACCCGGATACCATTCCAGACCGGAAACCACCGAAGAAAAGGCTTGCTCCCCTTGATACTCCCTGGATCCTTCCGGTGCCCAACGCTGACCAATGGTAAAAGTCGCCAAATTCCGCACGCCTCCATCCTGGCGTCCGAACAATCGGGAGGTGACCCCATAGGCCAGCCATTGACTGGCACTGACCCGGTCTGCCCCGGAATAAAGCGTGCCGTCATACAGGTTGCTGACGCTGAAATGGCGCAACGTGGCATCAAAATTGGGCAAACCACTCTGCCGGGTGGATGAGACCATCGCAACCTGGAGGGCAGGCTCCAGGGTATGTTTGTAAGCACCATTACCATACGTGCGCGCCAAATCCAAATCCAACCGCAGCCGCATGGAAGCCGACTCGCGCGTTGCCGTCGGCTCCTGGCTCGATCCGGTCTGATTGGGATCCCCCTGAATCATATAACCCGTCTCCCGCACCCCCAAGGCACCACTGAGACGACCAATGGGCAAACCACGCCAATATTGAATTTCCGGTGCCAGATCCAATCGCTGGGCCGCATCCCCGGACGACTGATAAAAACTGTCCAGTTTGAGATCGCTATGCAATTGAAAGGTTCCGACATTCATGCCCCCGACACCAGAAATGCGCTGCAAACCCTTCAATGGACGATCATCGGTGAAACTCAAATAAGGCAATCGCTGAACCGTATACAAATCATTGACCGCATCCAGATTCTGATACCAGATCGTACCACCTTGCACATTCGTATAGCCAGACTTGCGCAACCACAAGCGATCTGCTGTCAGACGCGATTCCAGACGCCGCTCACGGGAATCAACCAGCTTCTTTTGCTGGAAATCATTCAAAAAATCTCGTGTTTGACTGGCAGCCAGTCGCATATCCAGATCCCAGGCAGCCAAACGGTGTTGATGTTCCAACAAGGTCAAGCCCCGATGACGATCCTCCAGGGTGTCGTAAAGATTCTGGGTATCGAGCTGGCCTTTGTAATTATCGCCCAGATAACGGTATTGCAGCTTGGTCAATACACCCCGCCGCGAGGTGGGATGCAACGTCACCGTGGCATCCCGTTCCGGGGCGATGTTCCAATAATAGGGCAGATCCAACTCGATCCCATTCCCCCCGCCTGCCTGGATGACTGGCAGCAACAAACCACTTTTCCGTTTGGGCATGAACGGATGTTGCCACCACGGCACCCAGAATACCGGCACATCACCCATCCGCAAATGAACATTGGTGGCTGTCAGCGAGTTTTCCACCCGATCCATATCAATGGTGTCAGCAGTCAATGCCCAGGCCGGCTTCGCATTGGGTTCGCAATCACAATTCGTGTAGGTGGCATCATGCAGGGTAAAAAGATCTTGTGAATGAAATACCACCTGCTCGGAAGTGATACGACCCCCTGGTCCTCGGAGATCCGCAGTCGCTTTTTTCAGAGTACCTTGATACCGCCCAATGTCCAGACGAATGTGATCCGCAGTAAAAACATCCTCTTGATGAACCAGGCGAATGTTCCCTTTGGCTTGCAGCTCGCGCTTGTCCATCGCATACGAAGCCTGATCAGCCTGCAAATTCAACATGCCCGGCTGGTCAATACGAACCTTGCCTGTGGCCGAGACCATACGGCTGGTCTGATCGAAATCCAGATGATCCGCATTCACGTCTATGGGATTTTCCTCTGCCCAACCCATGGAACACACGGATAATGAAAACAATATGGAAAGACTCAAGAGGAGCATCTGACCTCTTGATCCAACATAACGGAACCTTGCATCCCGTTGGACCACGTCGTGACGCCAAACGCGACTCATGAGGTAACTCTCATTGGGCAAACTATACGCCTCCTTATTTGTAAGCCGGGACAAAATTGAATAAAAAAAAGAAGGGGGGTTGAGGAATCGCCATCGCGTTCAAGGGTGCGATGAGAACCCGTTTGACGCTTAATCCTCCAACCAATCCGCAATAAAGCCGCCAGTTCAAGCCGTGATTTGCAGGATGGCCATTGGCTCATGCTGCAGCAAACGAAACAGTGAATGGCCAACCTTGAACTTCACCGTTTTCAAGACGTTCAGCCAAAACGCGCAAAGCCAGAGCCTCAACCCTGGCTATGGCTTCATCTACCGTCAAACCATAAGCCATTACACCAGGGAGTTCAAGAACCTCAGCCAACCATCGCCCCCCTTTTTCTTGCTCACACTCAATGGTGTAGCGCATCGCAACAACCTCCATAGACAAAAACGAAAGAACATGATGCCCTTTTGGAAAAAAAAGTCAAAAGCAAAACCCTGGGGGATGAATCCCCCAGACCCCCTCTTTTTTTTTAATAATTTTAAATAAAAATAAAAATAAAAAAAAGGGTGGAGGGTTTGGGGGGCGGTTCACCGCCCCCCAAGGTCTTGATTTTTCGATTTTAATATTGAACGCGCCTCTCCCACCAAAAACAGGGATCCAGTCACCACCACCCGTCCAACGGGTAAGATGCTGCGGGCTGCATCCAATGCTTCCTGAATGTTCTGACAAGACCTTACCGACGGCCCACCAGAAGGCCACATCGCCACCAGTTCCTCCATCGGACGCTGACGATCCCCGCCACAGGCCACAAGAAAAACAGTATTCACCCAAGGAACCAACAAACGAACCATGGCTTGTGCATCCTTGTTGTTCAGCACGGAAAAAATCAAAGTCGTGAAAACAGGTTGTCCCATGGCTGAATCACGCAAAAATCGAACCAAAGCCATGATCGCATCAGGATTATGGGCACCATCCAACCAGACAGGGGGAGTGCCTGGAAAACATTCCAAACGACCCGGCCAACGGGCTGTGGCAATACCCTTGGCCAAATCCGCATTGGCCAAGACATACCCCATTTTCCGCAACAACTTGGCACCCGCCAGAGCCAAAGCCGCATTGACATATTGATGCGCCCCTGGCAAGGCTGGTGGTGGCAATCGGAAAGGAGGGGTGCCATCCCGAAAACGCCAATGAACCTGACTTCTGACTGCTGGATCAGGCACGGAGACATTGAAATCCCGACCCAACAGATACAACGGAACCCCCAAACGCGCCGCAACACCTGACACCATGCGCGTGGCCTCACGAGAGCCAGGAGCGGCCACGGTTGGCACTCCTGGTTGCATGATACCAGCTTTCTCGCGGGCAATGCCAGCCAATGTTGGACCCAAAAAGTCCATATGATCCAATCCAATGGAGGTAATGATACATAATCTGGGTACAACCACATTGGTGGCATCCAAACGGCCTCCCAAACCGGTCTCCAGCAACACCAAGCCATGCTGGTGACGGCCAAACAACCTGGCGCGTGCAAAATAAAGCAAAGCCGCTGCGGTAGTCAACTCAAAGAAAGTGGTTTCCTCCTGGGTATCATAGGACAAAGTCTCCGTCAACAGGGCTTCGAGTGCATGATCGGTGATTTCCTGCCCATTGATGCGCATCCGTTCATTGAAACGAATCAGATGAGGAGATGTAAAAACAGCAACCGGAATCCCTGCTGCCATGAGCATGGACTCCAGAAAAGCGATCACCGATCCTTTGCCATTGGTTCCTGCGACATGGACGACATTCAAGTCACGATGCGGAGTGCCCATGCGGGCCAACAAACGCCGCACCGGAACCAATCCCAGACGAATCGTCCCCGATGGCCGCCGCTTAAGCAAATTTTGCATGACCGGTGTGTCATGAATCATTCAGACAGCACTGCCAATTGGAAATCTTCACCCTTGCCGGACGCATCCGGCACATAATTCATATCATCTTTTGACAACCTGGAACGGGTCAGACGAAGCAACAGATCGGCCAGTTGATCCCGCATTTCACTGCGCGGACAAATGCGGTCCACAAAGCCATGTTCCAACAAATATTCGCTACGCTGAAACCCTTCAGGCAACGTTTCACGCATGGTTTGTTCAATGACCCGTGGACCTGCAAAACAGATCAAGGCATTGGGTTCAGCCAGGATGATATCGCCGAGCATGGCAAACGAGGCCGTGACCCCGCCGGTAGTCGGATCCGTCAAAACCGAAATAAAGGGCAAACCTGCATCATCCAAGCGGGTAAGGGCGGTTGATGTACGTGCCATTTGCATCAAAGAGAGGATGCCTTCCTGCATGCGGGCACCCCCAGAGGCCGAAAAAACCACATAACCACACCCCTCCTCCACAGCGGTCAAAGCCCCCCTGGCCAGTTTGGCCCCGACGACCGACCCCATGGATCCCCCCAAAAAATTGAAATCGAATGCTGCCACCACTGCCGGAACCTGCTTGATGGTTCCTTTGAAAACCCGAACGGCGTCATTGCAACCGGTCTCTTTCTGGGCCTCGCGGACGCGGTCCCGATAGCGTTTCAAGTCTTTGAATTTCAATGGATCTTCAGGAGAGATCCCCCCGAAGAGTTCCTTGCGTCCTTCGGGATCCAAAGTGATTTCGATCCGTGCCAGACCTGAAACGCGAAAATGCCGCTTGCAGTGGGGACAAACATGGAGGTTGCGTTCCAACTCTTTATGAAACAAGGTTTGACCACACGGTTCGCATTTGATCCACAACCCTTCTGGCGAGTGTTGGGCGCGTTCACCCCCCACTTTGATTTTGGGTTTGATAATCCGGCTGAACCAGTTCATGGGTGTATTTGAGGTCATCTTGGTCCTCTGCTCCCCAATGTTTCCTGCTCTGCATTTCGTCAAAGAGCAGGCAAGCGTTGTTTGTTACCAGGCGGCCTGTCGGACGCGTTGAATGAATTGTACCATTTTGTCTGGATCCTTGATACCAGGAGAGGATTCCACTCCAGTGGAGACATCCACAGCATAGGGACGCACGTGTCGTATGGCCATGGCCACGTTGTCAGGATTCAGGCCACCCGCGAGGATCATCGGGGTCGATGCTTGATATCCAGACAACAAGGACCAATCAAAAACGCATCCTGAACCGCCATAATGGTCAGTAACCTTGGCATCCAACAAAAGCGCGTTGACCGGATAACGTTCCAACCCATACAGATCAGACGGACCTGCGACCCGAATCGCCTTGATCACCCGTCCTGGCAATCCCCGACACGCTCCTGGAGCCTCATCGCCATGAAGTTGAATCACATCCAAACGACACTTGGCAGCAGTGGCGCGGATCTCCTCCCGGCAGGCATTGACAAAGAGTCCCGTGATGGTGATGAAAGGAGGCACATATTCCAGCATTTTGGCCGCCTGTTCTGGTGTGACATAACGCTTGGAGCGTGGATAAAACACCAATCCCAAGGCATCTGCTCCCGCCTCCACCGCCGCCAGGAGATCCTCGACATTGGTGATGCCGCAGATTTTAATTCGGGGCACAGAGGCCTGATACGATTGACACATGAAAATCCGTCATCCCGATAGTGACAGGCTGCATCCATTTAACAAAAACATCCGAATGGCGCACAACAGGCCTTTCAAGCAGACCACACCAATGTTGAATTCTTTGGTTTATGCTCTTATACAGCTTCCTTATTCTGCGTCCTCATCGTCCTCCTCATCTTCCTCATCTTCTTCATCCATCTCGATAGAGTCCACGACACGTCCCAGGAAATCGCACACTTTGCGATTCTGACCAAAGAGGTTAGGCTCCTTCTTGAGTTTGTCCAGTGTGACAGTGGCGTCAAAACTGTAGCGCAAGGGTTCATCCTCGGCAATCACGTCATCCAGGAGATAAATCTCCCGCTCTTCGGGATACCACTCTTCCAGCTTGAACTGCCTGGGGAGATCCAGACGGGTGAGGATCGGTGATTTGTTGCCGAATTCCAAGGTGAGACTCTGGCCGGGTTTTATTTTTGCAACTTCAATGCTTTCCATGAATGCACATCCTCCCTCAAACAGTAACCATACACTTTCAATACAAAAACAGAAAGTGAACCCAATGACGGAACCCTGATCAAGATAACGAAACAGAGTTCAACTGGCAACGTATACTCTGCGTGAGCATCCATGGTACTGTTTCAGCTTACCAAAAAAGTGTCCATGACCTTCGCAGACAGTATAACTGGAAGCCTTCATTTCAAGAATACCGCCAACACCTAATTCAGCGCGACAAAAACATTTCGCCAGCCCTTACCCGTCCCCGCCAATACTCCAGCAAGTCGCGCATGGTTTGCTCAAAAGGAATTTCCGGCTTCCAGCCTGTATGTTCCGTGAATTTGGTCGTATCAGGCACCTGGAGATCGGCATCAACAGGACGCAAACGGGCAGGATCCACGATGACCTCAATGGCATCCTTGCAGGTTGAAAGTGCGAGCAGGTGATTCAACATCTCCCTGACTGAACAGGAAAATGCTCCGCCAATATTATAATAAGCACCAGGAACCGGATCAATGGTCACCAGCATATAATAAGCACGCACAGCATCGCGCACATCAGCCCAGGTGCGCAAGGAATCCAGATTGCCCACTTTGAGAACCGGCGGGATTTGGCCAGCTTCGATCATGGCGATCTGTTTGGCAAAGGTGGATTCGGCAAAGACATCTCCGCGACGAGGGCCGGTGTGAGTAAACATCCTGGTGGTCATCACCTTCTGTCCATACGCCTCGGCATGGAAGCGTCCCAACAAATCCGTGCCCACTTTGGAAATGGCATAGGGTGAGGCGGGATGAAAGAGACACTCTTCGTGAATGGGCAATTGTTCCCTGGCCACCCGACCAAAGACCTCCGAGGAGGCGCAGACATGAATCACCGGATCAATACCAGGACAATGCCGCAAGGCCTCCAACAGACGGGCTGTGCCATTGATATTGGTATCCAGGGTTTCGACAGGGGAGGTGAAACTGGTCAGTGGATAACTTTGGGCAGCCAGATGAAAGACATAATCAGGTTTGGAGATCGTGATGGCATGCTGCAAGGAGAGATAATCACGCAAATCGCCATGCAACAAAAAGACACGATCACGGGCATTGACCCTGGGCAACAAAGCCTGGATGTTATCCAGGGGACTGCGCCAACGACAGAGGCCATAAACATCCCAATCTGTCTGTGCCAACAGGAAGTCAGCCAAATGGGATCCCACCATGCCAGTGATTCCAGTAATCAAAGCTTTTACTTTATGCATTTCAATTCTCCACATTCACCAAACCAGCCTGACATGTCACTGGCAAAAAAGGTCACCTGTCAGACATGGTGTCCATAATAGACGATCTGACTGCCCATATGATCAAAACGGAAAGGCACATGCAGGAGATCATGGAAGGTAGCCAACAATTTGTGACGGTCTTCGGGGCGCACGAAAAACAACATAAACCCCCCTCCTCCGGCACCAAGCAGCTTGCCGCCCAAGGCCCCGGCAGCGCGACCGGCCTCATAGATCTGATCAATCTTCTGATTGGTGATCAAATGGCTCATGTCTCGCTTGATCAACCATTGTTCGTGCAGCAATTTTCCAAAATCATCGAGACTGTCATGATCGGCAAGCAAGATGGAGAGAGCCTCCTCCACCAAAGCCATCATATGGTGCAACTGGACGGTTTTATTCTGAATCTGCTTGATCTGTTCGCCGGCGATATCGGTAGCTGTCCTGGAAAATCCTGTAAAAAACAGCATGATATGATTTTGCAACCGCTCGATTTTATCTGGACGCATGACGATGGGTCGCACCAGAATGTGATGCGGATAACCAAATTCAATTTTATTCAACCCTCCGAAAGCAGCGGCGGTCTGATCCTGGGATCCGACATGTTCACGAATCATCTGCTGCTCAACATGAATGGCATTCATCGCAAGCTCACGTTTTGTTGGCATTTTATAATTTAAAGAATAAAGAGCGTTCAGCAATCCAACCGTAAAAGTGGAACTGGATCCCAAGCCGGATTGAGCCGGCAGATCTGCGCTATGGATGATTTCCAAGCCGGTTTCCACCCTCATCAAACGCAAACACTCTCTTACAGAAGGATGTTGAATCTCATCAATGGTCTTGGTGGTTTCTTTCTGAAAATAGCGGATTCGATAATTATAATCGAAAAAAGGGGGGAGGTTGCGCAACATGATAAAACAATATTTATCAATAGTTGTACTTATAACTGCGCCACCCTGTTCAACATACCAACTCGGATAATCGGTTCCCCCGCCAAAAAAGGAGACTCGAAAAGGGGTTCTGCTGATGATCATGGACAAAATCCTGTGGTCATGGACTTGTGATTAATGATATGTCCCGTTGCCCTCAACTCCATGCCCTCATTGCGCATCCTGATGGCCAGCAACACTTGACTGATCGGTGATTTCAGATCCTCCATGGACGTCCCAAGTGTTTCGGAGAATCGGGCACCGCAGGCTTGGCAGTGCAGCAATTCAGCAATACATGATTCCCGTTATACACAATGGTGTACCACTTGTCGATGACAGCAGCGACAAGTCGGCACGATGGAGAAATGATGGTTTCGTTAGCATTATTGGGCTGGTATACAGCCTCTGCCAGCAGCGGTCAAGGGCGTTTCTGTGACGCGACGAAGTCGTTGAAAATTCCGGGATGTTGTGGGATTTGCTGAATTTTTAGGAATTACATGAAGTTACTGGCTATTTTTCAGGATTTGGTTGTGTCGCCAGATGATGTGCGTCGGTGTGGTGACGACGGAATAATTGAGAAAATTTTCAAGAGGGTTTGGCGTCACGCATTTTTCTTGATGATCCATATAAATGTTTATATAATCCACTCTATGAAACGCATCCAATTTATTGATACTGCAAAAGATGACCTGTCCACCTTCCCACAGGAAGCGAAACGAGTTGCTGGTTTTAATCTGTGGCGAGTGCAGACTGGCAGGATGCCAGCTGACTGGAAGCCGATGCCAACTGTTGGACAAGGTGCGATGGAGATTCGCATTCATGTGGAAGGTGCATGGCGCGTGATTTACGTCGCAAAATTCGAGGATGCAGTGTACGTGTTGCATGCTTTTCAGAAGAAAACCCAAAAAACCAGTCAGGAAGACATTACCCTGGCCGCACGTCGTTACCGTCAAATTGGAGTTTGAGCTATGAGCGCACACATCACAAAATCGTGTGGCAACATTTTTCTCGATTTGGGGTTCCCTCCTGATGAGGCAAAAATTTTAACAATGCGCGCTGTTCTGATGACGAGATTGAGCGAATTGATTGAACTCAAAGGCCTAACCCAAGCGGAGGCCGCCAAGATGTTTGGCGTCAAGCAATCCCGCGTATCGGATTTGGTGCGTGGCAAATGGGAGCGGTTCAGCCTTGATATGTTGGTGACTCTCGCTTTGCGTGCAGGTTTGCACGTGGAACTGAATTTGGCTGCGTGACAAATCGATCACACAGCAAAAAATGAAATCTCGACTACAGTCAAACTGAGTCGGGATTTCTTTTTCGATTTTAAACAACATACACAAATTTATATTTACTTACTTAAAAATTGGAGATTGTGCTTGGCTCGCTCATCCCCCTGCGCAGCCGCCTTGCGATACCACTTGATGACCTCACCTCGATCCTCCGCCACACCTCGGCCAACATCGTACATGAATCCAAGATTGAATTGGCTCGATGCTTTCCCCTGCTCCGCAGCCTTTCGGAACCATTTGACTGCCGTCACCCATGGTATAGAATGAATGCCGTCTGGTGGAATGCAGTCGGATGCCATTAATTTGACCTGCGGAAATTTTAACAAAGGCTCTCCAACCCCTTTGACCTATATACATTTCCTGTGATATTGTGAAACCATGAAAAATATCACAGTTTCACTCAATGACGATATTTACCAGCAAGCACGCATAAAGGCTGCGGCCATGGATACTTCTGTCTCCGCTCTGGTCAGGAATTTTCTTGTCCAATTGGCGTCAGGTGAAAGCGAACACGAACGTCTCAAGCGTGAGGAACGCGCCCTGCGTGAAAGGATCCAAACATTCACCGCCTCGGATCGTTTAAACCGCGATGAGGTTCATGACCGCCATGCGATTTCTTGACACCAACATTCTGCTCTATTCAATCAGCCGCAACGAGGCAGAAAGCAAAAAACGAGATATCGCCATCGCCATGCTGGACCAGGATGATTGGACCATTTCAGTGCAAGTGTTGCAGGAGTTTTATGTCCAAGCCACCCGTAGTTCCAGGCCAGATCCAATTCCTCACGACATCGCTGTTGGCCTGATCGGAACTTGGTTGCGTTTTCGGGTCCAGGAGACAACTGTCACGGTTTTGCTGGGTGCCTTGGAAATCAAAACGGCGTATGGCTTTTCCTATTGGGATAGTGCCATCATCTCTGCTGCGCGGGCATCTGGTTGCAAAGAACTGTATTCTGAGGATTTAAGCCACGGACAACAAATCGATGGCATCACAATCATCAACCCATTTCGTCAACAGCACATCATCGAATGACTATTATTATTTAGCTTGATATGCTGACCCTTATTTGACACGCTTTAATGATTTAGATAATATTTTTCACGTAACTCATTAATTTTACAGTGGCTGATTTTCAGATTCACACTGTAGCACTATAAAAAATATGACAGCATTTACTATCATTGCAATCCTTCGACGGGCGAGTCCTACCATACCCACCGTTTGGTTCAATCCAGGCGTGTTGGGTCACAGATCAGACAGGAAACCCTTTTGAATCTTGGTCGCCATTTTGCCATTGACCAGGAACAATGGCCGACGCTTTGCGCCCGCATCGAAGAGGTGCTGAGCGACAAAAACTCATTGTGTCCGAAAAATCTTGGAAAATCTTGGGACACCATACCTATTTACCTTATGGATATAAATTTAATCGGTGTAGTGTCCACCGATTTAATACCTATAAATTTAATCGGTATGGTGTCCCTCGATTTCTGGTGTCCTCGATTTCTGCGGTATGGTGTCCCTCGATTTCTGCGATTTGCCGATTTCTGGTCTCGATTTGAGGTATGGTGTCCCTCGATTTGGCGATTTGAGGTATGGTGTCCCTCGATTTGAATTTAATCGGTATGGTGTCCCTCGATTTCCTCGATTTGGAAAAATTTTTGACAATCATGGAAGATCGAAATTTTGTCGATTCAATTACTCAAGGAACAGGCACAACAGGCAGAGTCCATCAGCGTTTCAACAAAATCAAACAAATTATTCAGGAGGTTCTTTATGTTGACCCATATCATGTTTAATAATTTTAAATGCTTTCAGCAGGAGGCTTTTCAATTTTCTTCCCTGAATTTGTTGACGGGCATCAATGGAACAGGAAAATCCTCAGTTCTCCAGGCACTGCTCTTGTTGCGTCAGTCTTGAGCCTGCCGCGTTCGGCGATGCTCGTCGAACAGGTCTTTGAAACCATCGTGCAGGAATTGGAGAGAGGGGAGAGCGTGAAGCTGTCGGGCTTTGGGGTGTTTGCCGCGCGCAGCAAGCGTTCCCGGCCAGGGCGGAATCCAAAAACCGGAGAACCCATCGAGATCACGGCCCGCAAAGTGGTG
>JAMOBH010000061.1:0-21141 GCA_039908085.1 Magnetococcus sp. YQC-5 | reverse complement strand
CTAAGCCTCTGAAAAGGGTATCGACCATATCCGATTCTATCCTCGCCCCCATTCTGACACATTTTCATCCTCCAGGGTGGCAAAAATTTGCCATGCTGTTTTTTTTTAAATGATTTGGACGAAATCCATCATTGACGAGCCACCACCACCCGTCTGGTATCCTCATGCACCACCCGCATGGGTAAACCATTGGTACGCCATACCGCAAAATCATCCAACCGGAACACAGCCACGGCCTGAGTCTCACGCAACCAACGTTGATTAAAGGTGACCTTGTCGGCAATCCAAGTTGCAGGTTCTTGACGGATTCCGAATTCCAACTCTCCCATGTATTCAACCAACAGGATCGTCCGCCCCAGATAGAAAGGCAAGGACTGAAAATAACAATTGACGAAATAGACGGGAGTGGTCGCATTTCCAATGCTCGAAATGGCCTTGGCAGCATTCCGACTGGAATTGGTAGGTGAAAAAACCTGCGCCCCCCAAAGGATGAGTTGACCTGTCAACAAGGTGGCCACGACCAGGGAGATCAAAACGGTTCCTCCCTGACAACGCAACCACAAAGAGACCCCCACAGCCACAGCAAGAACCGATGCCGCCCCCAACAACCAGGGACGAGCTTGCACAAGCATCTCGGCTGGACGGACTTCATTGACGAACACATGAATATTGATAGCCCCAACACACAACAAAACCGCCAAAATGGCCAACAAGCGAGTCTCCCATCCCAACGTCAGCCGGGTTTTGTCCATGGCAAGATCCCGCCCCAACAGGAGAGCAAGAATCGGGAAGGCAGGCAAAATATAAGGTATCAACTTGGATTGCGAGATGGAGAAAAAAAACACAATAAACACCACATTGACCCACATCAACCGCACGGGATCGAAACGCCCCGTCCCTTTGCCCCAAGCAAAACCGGGCTTGAAGAGAACCGCCAAGACACGTCGGCTCCAGGGAACAGTGCCCAAAAGCAAGACCCCCAGGAAATACCACCAGACCCCGGTCCGTCCATGAGTGGTGGTGGTATAACGTTCCAAATGTTCATGAATAAAGAAAAAATGGGGAAATTCCGGGTTGGCCAGACTCACGCCCACAAACCATGGTGCGGTCAATGCCAAAAACAGGAGGATCCCCCACCCCAAATGCAAATGCCGCCAAAGCCCCCAATCCCGTTGCCAAACGGAATAAAGCACCAGCGTGGCACCGGGCAACACCAAACCAATGACCCCTTTGCTCAGACAGGCCCCGGCCAAAGCCGCCCACCCCAACAACATATAGTTGCGACAGGAACCGGGATCCTCCTCGCGACGGGATTGAGCCAACAACAAAGCCCCCATGCCCAACATCAGCCAAACCGAGGTTGACATATCCAAAGTATTAAAATGAGCCATGGCGACATACAGGATCATACTGGTCAACACCAAACCAGAATACCACCCCGCAGCCGGTCCAAAGAGACGTTTTCCCACCCAAATCACCGACAAAATGCCAACAAAGCCCATCAACGCGCTCCAGAGCCGGGAAGTGGCGGCACTTGGACCCAACAGTTGATAAAACACGGCTGTTGCCCAATACTGCATGGGCGGCTTTTCAAAATACTTGAAACCATCCAAACGTGGGGTGAGCCAGTCGCCGCTGGCGAACATCTCACGGGGAATTTCAGCGTAACGTCCTTCGTCGGGTTCGTTGAGATCCCGATAGTCAAGCATGGCAAACCAGAGTACCGCCAATATCACCCACAAGACGATTCCAAAAAATGATTTTTTGGGATCAGTCAAACCCGATGATGTGGATTCCGTCATCACGCGCCCCCCTGTTGTGACCCTGAAAGCTGTTGATTCACCGCTGCCCCACCACATCCCGCACCGTGGTGATTACCCGTTCCTGATCCAGATCCGACAGATCTGGAAACATCGGGATACTCAGACAACGCTGATAATAGGCCTCTGCCCCTGGCATGGGAGGCCATTGCCTGGTTGGCCGATAATAGGGATGACGATACAGGGGCATGTAATGGACCTGACTCCCCACCCCCTGTTCCCGCAACCGTCCCATGAAACGGACCCGATGCAACCCAATGGCATCGAAATCACATAAAATCACATAAATATGCCAAGCAGGCCAGGAGCCGGAAATCCTGGTGACTGGCCGCACCACCGGAGCCAAATCAACCAGGGCTTGATCATAGTGAACAGCCAGACGTTGGCGTGCAGCCACCATCTTATCCAGCTTGGCCAACTGACTCAAGCCCAAAGCACATTGAAAATCGTTCAAACGATAATTGAAACCCAAACGGGCCATTTCGTAATACCATGGCTTTGCAGCACCATCGGCCTCTCGGCTCTCCTCCGGGTAGAGGTGATCTTCCGCCTCGTAGACCAGGCCATGAGAACGCAAACGGGTCAATGCCCGATACAAGGCTGGATCGTTGGTGGTGACAGCACCTCCTTCGCCGGTGGTCATGTTTTTGGTGGGATGAAATGAAAAAACAGTCATGACACTGTGTTGACAGGCCCCCACAGGCACGATTCCGGCATCCGTGATCCTGGCTGCCCCAAGGGCGTGACATCCATCTTCCACGATCACCGCCCCTATCCGCTCGGCGACTGCCTTAAAAGGTGCCAGATCCATACATTGACCATTGAGATGGACCGGAATCACGACCTTGATCTGTTCTGCTCCAGGTGCCGCAACCACCCGTTCCAGGTCTTCCAACCTCATCAGGCCAGTGTCCGGGTCCACATCCGTGAAGATCACCCTGGCTCCCACCATGCGAACCGCATTGGCAGTGGCCAGAAAGGTGACCGACGGAACCACCACCGCGTCTGAGGGACCGATTCCCAGGGCCATCAGGGCCAGATGCAATCCGGCAGTACCACTGGAGCAACACGCCGCATATTCGGCACCCACGCGCAAAGCCAGGGCTTGGTCAAACTGTTTGACCCGTGGGCCAGTGGTCAACCAATTGCTTTGCAGTGCCTCAACGACGGCTGCCACATCATCAGCATCGATGGTCTGACGGCCAAAGGGTATATAAGGAAGAGAGGTCATAGGGGCTTCCGGGATCACAGGCTGTTGCGCCAATTCATGGGATCATCCATTTTTTTTGATTATTTCAGCCTGGATGCGGTTTGGCAACATTCCACGCGCATGGGGTCAAAATTGAATTTTGCCCGCTTGAGGTCAAATCACACGCGAAAAACGCCCTGAAGGTGCGACGTTCTGCCCTTTTTCCGCTGATTTTCCCTCTTTTTTGGGGGGGATTTTGGATTCGAAACGCAGACAGGATTCCCCTGAACTTCTGAGAACCTCCTGCCATGGCCACAAAGCGGTTTTGAAACCCATGGCACGACATCCACGGGGATGATCCGTTTCCCAAGTGACCTGGAAGTGACGACACTTGAGACAATCCACCGGTTCTGGTGGGGAGGCAAAAGAATGGTTCATGATATAAAATATTATAAATAATTAAAAAAATGTTTAAAGATTTCGACAAATCTTAGTTTTGACTGAGTAACCGCTTATACAGGAAATACTGGATTAAAACCACATCAAACCTCGCAGGATATCGGCAATGACTGCATATTCATGCCACGACATCAATCGAAGGATGTTCCTCGACGGATTGATCCGTTTTATGGTGACTCGCGCCACTCGTGGCCTGCTGGAGAAACAAGGCAGTCACCGCACGTTGATTAAGACTTACTTTTCCCTGTTTGGCCATCTGCAACCGTTCCTGCATGTTGGGCCTGGGTTGAGGTTGCGACCAGGGTTGTCCATCTCCTGCTTCCGGCTCTTCTTCATCGTCGTGGCTGTGTTTTTTGCCAGATGAACGGGATTTGGCGTTTTTTTTGATTTCAGCCACACTGCGCGCAGAGAGCTGTTCGTTATTATGGGTACGAATCTCGTGAGGAACCTTGACCAGATTGCTCTGCTCCAAAAACGGATTGTTCGCCCCAAAAACAGTGTTGGCAGGAATGGCGTTGAACATGACGCACCCATTATTTTTTTGTCCGACGCGCCGCACCCATCGGCAGATGAATTTTTTCTCTCTTGTTCATTTTATCGGAGGATTGCCAAACCCACTGAAACGATTATTAGGGAAGCAAGGTCGATTCTGCCCGCTCCCAGCCCACTCCCTCCAGATGTGACATCCGTAATCGTACCATGATAAAACATTCAACCAAACCCCATCCGGCATCAACGGGCCAATTCCACCAACGTTTGATTCATGGTGTCCAGACGCTGCACCAAAATCTCGATCAATTGGTCCTTGAACTTGTGCTGCATCTGCGAACTCAAATCAGCCATGGTCTCTCCATTGATCGTAAAACAAATCATCTTGTCAGCAGCAATGACATTGGTAGATCTTGCTCGTTGCGTCAAAAACGAAATCTCCCCCACAACCGTACCTGGAGTCAACGTGGCGATTATTTTTTTGGGATGGGAAGATTTGGTAACATAGGCGTTTCCCTTGAGAATAATGTATAAAGCAGTGTCCTGCGCACCCTCTTGAATAATCAATTCACCCTGTTTGAAACTTTCGAAATAATTATCCAAACTCAAAAGAAGCTCTTTTTCCTCATCTGTAAAGGTCCAGAAAAAAGGCACGCTCTCCAGTAATTGTTTGGCGATCATATCTACACCTTTAATTTCATCATCTAATAATGATTCATAATGATCAATCGTGGCTCTCGCCTCAAACCATGCCAAGGCGTGTGAGAACACTATAACAAATACCGGGTGTAACCGAAAGGGATTGTCATGAAACGTGCATTTTACCGAATCCAACCTCCCCCCATGATACGATCACCCAGAGAAAAAACACAAACCTGACCAGGAGCAATGGCCCGTTGCGGGGTGTTGAACACCACCCGTGCCCGATTGCCTTCCAGTGGTGTGACCACGGCAGACTGAGGAGACGAGGCATAACGAATCTGCGCCATGATGGGTATGGATTCGACAAGTGGATGCCAATCGAGCCAATTAAGATGTTCCACCTCCAGGGAATCTCGCACCAGAGAGGATGCTGGCCCAACCACCAGACGATTCAACTCCGGCAGGATGGCCGTGACATACAAAGGATATGGGGCTGCGATTCCCAAACCCTTGCGTTGACCGATGGTGTAACTCCCAAGGCCCTTGTGTTCTCCCAGATGACGCCCCTCCACATCGACAATGGAACCAGGCGTGCAGGTCGCCCCAACACCCTGCCGGGCGAAAAAGGCCCCGTAATCCCCATCCGGCACAAAACAAACGTCCTGACTTTCCCTTTTGTGCGCAAGATGGAGTCCCAATTCATGCGCCAACTCACGGGTTTGCTGCTTGGTCAAATCGCCCAGAGGAAACCGGATCTGCGTCAACTCCTCAAGTGTCGTGGCAAACAAAAAATAGGATTGGTCTTTGTCCCTATCCAGGCCGCGCCAGAGTTGCGGTATTCCATCCTGATGCTTGATCCGGGCATAATGACCTGTGGCAAGACATTCGGCCCCCAGATCCAATGCCTTGGCCAACAAGGCATGAAATTTCAACTGTTGATTGCATAGCACACACGGATTAGGCGTACGACCAGACGCATACGAGGCGATAAAATCATCCACCACAGCCCGTTGAAATTCCGCTTCCAGATTGATGACATAAAAAGGGATGTCCAAGGTCTGGGCCACGCGGCGGGCATCGTGAATATCCTCCAGGGCGCAACAGGTTCGACTTGGACCAGATCGCGCCTTGCCTTGGTCCCACAACTGCATGGTCAGACCAATGACCTCAAAGCCCTGTCGTTTGAGCAAAGCCGCCACGGTCGAGGAATCCACCCCCCCTGACAGTGCCACCGCGACCCGACCCGGTTCTCCCTGGATGGCACCTGTCGGCATCAGCGGATGACCATAAGCAGGGAGTTCATGGCGCGAACCCGGAGATATCAACCGAGGGACTCCTTTCTTGAATGAGATCCAGAATCACCTCAGCGGTGATGGGAGTCAATAAAATCCCGTTGCGAAAATGACCTGCGGCAAAATAGAGTCCTTCCACCGCAGTTTTTCCCAACAGAGGCCATCCATCCGCAGTCGCAGGCCGCAAGCCTGACCATGCACCCGTGAAACGGGCGTTTTTCAAGCCCGGAATCAGGGCCATGCCCATGCCCGTGATGCGATTCAGACCCTCCACGGTCACGGCCTTGTCAAATCCCCGATCCTCCAGTGTGGAACCCATGACCATCCGTCCATCTCGACGGGGGACCACATATCCCTGATAGCCATACACCACATGTCGAAACAACGGCGGACGACTCGCCATCTGGACGATCTGCCCGGCCATGGGCTTGATCATGGTTCGCAATGCAGGCAATCCCTGGATCTCCGTACTCCATGCACCACCAGCCACCACCACCCGATCCGCTTTCAGCACACCTGTATCCGTCCTGACCCCGGTGACACGATGACCTGTCACGACCAATTCCCTCACCCGCGTTCCGGTCTGAAAAACCGCGCCAACGCGAGCCGCAGCAGCAGCCAGGGCAGCGGACAGGGCCACCGGATCCACCTGATGGTCATCAGGAAAATAACTGGCCCCGACCATCTCTTCTGTCAGGGCTGGTTCCAAACGTCTGGCCTCCTCGCGATCCAAAAGCTCCACCCGCACGCCCCGATCCAGCATCCATTCTGCGCGGGCAACTGAAATACGTCCTTCAGCCGGATCCAGAGCCACCTCCAACACCCCGGAATCCTCGTAGCCCGTCGCCACTCCGGTCAATGCCGACAGTTCGCTGACATAGTCGCGAAATCTCTGACGGCTGGCCAGACACAACTCAAAAAAAGGACCAGGACCAGAAACCTCAGACTGCGCTCCCAGAATGCCGGCAGCCGCAGCAGAGGATTCCGCACCAGGCAAGGCTTTTTCCAATAAAGTGACAGCAAATCCTGCCTCTCCCAAACGATGGGCACAGGCACACCCCATCACTCCCGCACCAATGATCACTACATGTTCCAACGCATCACTCCTTGTCGGATAAAAAAGCCTTCCTCTTGAATCATTAGGGTGTATCAACGCACCTCTATTCTTGAGAAGCATTTTCAACAACTGTTCGACGTCGCACCCTATATGCTTTCAAATCAGTTAGCGATTTGATTCTCATCCTTTTTTTTATCAGCAGCATCGCTCTGACGCCGGTAATGCCAATTGATCGCAATCCCTGATACCAGTGTTGTAAAACCGACCCCCAACAACAGGAGACTTCTACCGAGGGAAGAACTGGGCATCAACTGACTCCACGGCACATACCCAATCACACCCAACACCGCAGTCAGTACAAAAAGCTTCCTGTTCCACTTCCACAAAATACCCCCAAAGGCCAGGGCAGCCAGGGCGTTTGGCACAGAAATCATGGCGGGCAGCTTAGGTATCGGCATGCCAAATTTCCAACCCAACAACCAATAAGCTACATAAACCAACACCACCGCTATTGAGAGCAGCACGGTTCGCCAGAAAGGGAACGTCTGTTGCATGGCACGCCACAGGAAGAGCATCGCCAGCAGTAATGCAGTCGGACTCAACCAGATTAAATCGATTATTATAAACAGTGGAAAAAAAGCGCGTTTGATCAGAGTTTGCGGATCCTTCGCCAGGATGCAATACCAGAACAGAAATGGCAGCACCTGAGCTTGGAAGTTTTCGCTGGAATCGGGAGCGATCCAGGCCAAGTGATTGAGCAGGTGATAATAATAAAAACCTCCCAGACCGGTCCGCACAACCAAGTCAATTCGCTTATGGACCGTGTTGGCCCAGCCTTCCAAAGGAACCAGAGAAATCAATGCAGGCGTTTTCCTGCCAGGAATGATGAATATCAGAAAGCCTATCCAGGCCATGCACATCATGGCCACATGGTTTGCCAACTGATGGAGGCCCCCAAGATGAGGCAGCAAGATGATGCCCGCTGTCGCCAACCCTACGCCAATCCACAGGGTGACAGCAAGGCGTACAAGGAAAATCCGTGCCATCATCTCGACCTTGACGACAATCAGCAGCATCCAGACTGCAGCCAGTCCAAGGCCGATCTCCCCATGCAAAGAAAAGGTTTCCACCCGAAAGGTGGGATCAAACAGAAAAAACAGTGCCAGCAGCCCCAAAATGATCCCAGGACGCTTTTCAGGAGTGCGTCGAAAAAGCAGCCAAGCCCCGCCCAGAAGCAGAAATTCATAGATTTGAATCACCAGAAACAACAGAGTCACCCCAGTGATCGGATCGATATCGGCTTGTTCCGTCAAGCTGTTGGAAAAGGCAAAAATGCCTGCCAACATGCATCCAGAACTGAAAAAATAGAGCGGATTGTATTCAATGAACCATTTTTGAAAAAGTTTGCCATAATGATCTGCATTCATCATGATCCCCCCCCTTTATTGGAAAAACACTTTCAATCGAACGACCGAAAACAGAATGAAATACGAATCCTTTTGCCGTACAGAGTAATCAATGACACCCTTGAAAAACCTTGAAAGTTACCTCCTGTTTGAACATCAGACAGATTCCTTGTCCGAAGAGACCCACTCCTGCTTGAGACAGGTGATTCTGGCTTTCCGTGCCAGGTCATAGTTATGCCATTTTTCATCTGGCAGCTCTTCGCATGCCACCCGTCGAAAACCATGACGGACAAAAAATTCCACGGCTCGCGGATCCCCCACGCATGCGAACAAACTGCTCAGGTGGCTCTGTTTGGCTTCCCGTACCAGACGTGTAACGAGACGCCCCCCTATACCCTCGCCATGAAAACGGGTCAAGGCATACAAAGCGGTAATTTCTCCGGCATTGGTTCTTTGATAAGGTTCGGTGATCAACCCGCACACCCCGGACAAATGGTGATCCGACAAAAACGCCCCATACCCTTGAAGCAAAATCGCCGTCACCTCGTCATCTGAGCGATGCAGCAGAAAGCCCTCTTTCTCCCCACGACGGATCACGGCAGCGGCTTGACTGAAATCATCCAGAGACAAGCGACGGACCTGACAGTAATGACGGCGAGAAAAAAAAACGCCCTCCCCTTCATAGGAAAACAATTCAGTCGCCAGATCCCGCAGGCGACAGAGACTGACGGCACCAACCCCGCCACTCAACAATCCCAGAATGGTCTTCACCAGCACCCTGCTCCAGGCTGGATCAGGGAAACGCATCTGTTCGACGGAACATCTTTTCAGACGCTGATAATTAATAAAATTCAAAGGGAGACCATCTGAATGACACCATCCTTCATGTCCGGTGCCATCGATCAACAGGATTCTTGGCAAACGCAAGGCTGCTCCCAGGCGGGCCACCTGGTCCAAAAAAAGGGTGACATCTTCCGCGACTATACTCAAAGTCATCAAAGGTTTGGGACGACGCCACAGATCCTTTGGCAACACGCCACTTTCCCACGAGGGCAAACGAGTACAGGTTCCATACAGACGGGTATCCAGAGCATCCATGAATCCGGTGACCTGTGGAACCTGTTGTACGAGTATCAAGACCTTGACCCGATGGGCCAACAGATCCCCAATCACGCCAACCAGGGAATTCAAGGTATCAGGATGCAAATCACTGGCTTTGGAGAGGACGATGGTCAGGGTGAGACCTTGAAACGCCTTGAGGAAAAAAAATTTCTCAGTGAATTCCGGACCCATGGGGCATGGCCTTGGAGTGATGAAGATCCATCATGATGCAAAACAAAACCGCCCGAAAGCAGGTGATTTCGGGCGGTTGGACCGGTTATGTGACGTGAGGATCAGGCCAGTTCGACATTGGCGGCTTGCAGACCTTTTTGTCCCCGCACCACCTCGAATTTCACCTTTTGACCCTCTTCCAAGGATTTGAACCCCTCGGATTTGATGGCTGAAAAATGGACAAAGACATCCTCAGTGCCATCTTCAGGGGCCAAGAATCCAAACCCTTTTGAATTGTTGAACCATTTGACCGTCCCCCGTACTGTTTGCGACATTGCTTTCAACTCCTGGTGCCAAATCTGGACTTCATTAATTTTAGGATATATAGAGTAAACTGTCAGCCTTTTTCCTGCTGGTCCCCTCTTGGTTAAACAAGATACAAAAAGAGCGCATCGAACAACAAGAAAATTTTTTTTATGGGCCTATTTTTTTTCACCTGTTTGCTTGCGATCACCCCTTCTCCTGCACTTACAAATGGGTGATTTCCACACCATCCCAGTGGCGTTGCAGATACTCGGCCACCAATCGACGATGACAGTGTTCAGGTGTGGATTCGCTACATAAAAGACATGCCCCATCCACCACATCTCTGGAAACCTTGGTGACCAGCCGTCGTTCCTCCATCAAGGCCAAAAATTGACGTTCATACCGATCCCAATCCCCATTATTTTTCTTGTACGCATCAAGAATTTCTTTTGTTGGGGCCATGATCGGCATGTGCAGATAATCAATCCCATTGATTTCACGGAGAAAATAGTTTAAATCATCACGCTTGGTGAAGCCCGCCAACTGGGAGACATTGTTGAGCCGGGCATCAATCAAACGCACCAAACCCGGCTGTTTCAGACGCGAAAAAAAATCTTGAGCCTTTTTTTGCGTAAAACCAATCGTAAATATCTTCATGGATGCATGCCCTGTTCTGTAAGTGCTGATGACCCGCTATCGGCTTGGTAGGCAATACGTCCCCCTTGCAGAATATAGGCTCTCTGGAGAACTTCCTCTCGACTCTCCAACAAATTGCATTCGGCCAGTTTAAGCATTGTCAACATGTTTTTTTCCAATTCAGCATGAGTGATCAAGTCACCACTGGCAAGGATATGACTCACAGAGATACCCCTTTCATACAAATGTCGTGCCACCAGAATGGCACGGTGACATTCCAAAGGGTCTTTTTCGGCACACATCAATGCAATGGTGTGCGTTTGCATCCCGCGCTGAACCCGATCCAATCCCTCCACAAACAAAGGCTCTTGGGCGAGCAAATCATATTGTACCTTGCCTTGAAGATAGCACTTTTTATTGTCACTGCGCGCCCCCAGTTCCTTGCCAAGAAAAACGTAGGCAATACCCGCCATCTTCAAGGAGCGTTTCAGTTCTGCCTGGGAAAATTGCGGGAGATAACTGCTGTAGGGCTGTGAGCGCACATCTGCCACAGCCTTGACTCCGTGCTGTTGGAGCAACGTCAAAAAATGCTCCATGGCATGATTGGAGTGGCCAATCGTGTAAAGCACGTCACTCATCAACTCGTTCCTCGAAAAGAATGGCAGAGATCAATTTATAATAAAATCCATTCCACAAATCGCTCAGACTGATACAAAGTACGGGATTGTTGATTATGTAATAACCATTTGGCATTTTATGATAATGATATTCAATAAAAGGATCCGTGACATCAAGCATGTAATTATTTTTGTTCCAGATGAATTGTCCTCTCACCGCCCATTTGGCATCTGGATAAGGTGATTTTGGACCAGTCAAGAGAGTGATCTCATCCACACCAACGAGATACAAAGATTTTCCAAACGGCATGGAGAGGCGATCATTGAGCTTGGTTGTACTACTTTCTCCCAATGACCACAACGTTTGCGGTGTATCCAGCCACTTTTCGATCTCGCCCCACCTGATCCGACCTTGATGAACCCATTGGACACCAGGATCTATGAGATGATTTTCTGGCTGATGATACAAAGGAAATGGTTTACAAAAAGATATTTCAATCCTGTCAAGAGGTTGCGGTATGCATTCATTGTGACATGTCAGTTCGTTCTCAGACAACTCATGGGTAGGACGATGGCTGATTGGTCTGACCCAAGGCATTCCAGGAATCGATTCTTTCCCGGCGACACAATATCCACCTATTTTACGTGAATTGGCGAAACATACAATATTTTTTGTGTAATTCATGACCAATACTCCATAATAGTAGAGAGAAATCCAATTTATAAACAGTTAACATGGCGTCAAAATTACAAGATCCGCCAGATGTTGCAGAAGAAAAGATATACCAGAAAGCCCACTCTGCATAATGACAGACGTGGCATAACCCTTTAAGATGAATCATCATACAAAACAAAAACGCGACCTGCAAGAATTTTTTTGACAAAATGTCTTTTACTGGCATCCATTGGAATGATATTTATAACTGAAGCAAGTCGGTTTTAATATTACTAAAATCATACACAATAACAAGATCAGACTATAAAGATCTTGTGTCCTGATGTGAAATCAATCCACCTTGGATCCAGAATCCACTGATGTGAAGTCGATCCATCAGACTCTTGCCCCACCAGGACGGCAACATACCCAACAATTTGAAATCTCTTGACAATTATTCCAAAATGGACAAACATGATGCCATGTTCGCCATCATACAAAACACTCTTTAATCAATATGGGACATCCCGCATGCCTGCTTTTGATTTCATATCGGACCCCACATGAGCAAAACCACCAAAAACACTCTAAATATTATTGATTGTCACAAACAAAAACAAGAAAACTTGCATCCTGTGCAGATGGATGTCAATCAAATCCCTTTCCACCTTTTGTCTCCCCAGCAAAAATGGTATCAATGGATAAAATATTATTTACCAAACAATATATGCAAACTAATATTCTGGTCATGCTTGATTGTTGTGAATCTGCTTGCCATACTGCCTGGGGAAAAAATTCCTAATATTTTTATTTTCAATATCTGGGACAAAGGACAGCATTTTATTGCTTTTTTTATTCTCGCCCTGCTTGGAAGTTGGATTTTTCCCTGGCGCACCTTAAATCTTGTTATTTTTCTTCTTCTCTTTGGGGCCGGTATCGAGTGTATGCAGTATTTCATACCTTGGCGTACAGCAGAACTGTTTGATTTCCTGGCAGATATGCTTGGGATCCTGGCTGGTGTTGCGGTTGCCTATTTGATAGTAATAATTGACATATAAATTATTCAGATTCATCCACCAGTCAAAGCCTGTGTGAACAGGGTGACGTTGTGCCGGATCAACTGCTCATATGTGGGTACAGGACCATCAGGCGCGGAGAGGGCATCGGTATACACGGTTTTCCCCAGCGCAATCCCGGCTTCTCTGGCCAGTTGTTTTACCAAACGAGGGTCATTCATATTCTCGACAAAAATGGCCTTGATCCCTTCCCTCTTCGCCTGCACCACCAGATTGGCCACATCACGGGCTGCGGGTTCCTTGTTGGTACTGACCCCCAACAAGGATAAAAAGGTCACTCCATAAGCGCGGGAAAAATAACCAAAACTGCCATGACTGGTGATGACCTTGCGCTTGGCCACCGGAATAGCATCCAACTGGCTGGCTGCCCAACGATCCAATTCCGCCAATTGTCGGTCGTAACGGTCGGCATTGGCGCGAAAGGTCGTGGCCTGTTCAGGGGCCAGTCGCACCAGGGCAGCAGTGATATTGGCAACATAAATCCGACCGTTGGCCACATCATGCCAAGCATGGGGGTCTGCATGATCAACCCCCTCCTCCTCATGACCGTGATGGTGTTCCCCGGTCATGGGCAAAAGCTTGATCCCCTTGGTGACGGTCACCACCTCGCCTTTGAAACCAGAAGCCTTGATCAATCGCGGGATCCAACCTTCAAAACCCAAGCCGTTAATCACGAACAGATCAGCTGCCAACAACTCCTGGGCATCAGCCGGGGTGGGTTCGTAAACGTGGGCATCCCCATTGGGACCAACCAGACTCTTGACCACTGCCCCATCGCCTGCAACTTGTCGAACCAGATCAGACAAAATACTGAAACTGGCCACAACCCGCACAGGGGATTGGGCCTGGGCTGAGGCAGGCTGACTCATGACCAGACAAAACCCCAAGATAACAACTATATATATCTTACTGATGATCATCTTCAACACTCTTGATAGTGGCGGTTATTCAAGCGGATGCGCGACCAAATTCCTCCACGTGGTCCGAACACCAGAGAGACCACATGGATCACTCCAGCCACCAGCACGATGGCAGGCCCTGACGGAAGACGAAAATGAAAAGAGAGCAACAGGCCCACGATGGCAGACAAAATGGCCAACACAATCGCCACAAGCATAAGGCTCCAGACCTGTCGTGCCCAAAAGCGTGCGGCAATGGCAGGCAACATCATCAATCCCACGGCCATCAGCGAACCCAACACCTGAAAACCCGCCACCAGAACCAGTACCACCAAAGCCAGAAAAATCAGGTGCCACAACTCCCCACGATGGCTCGAAAGACGCAAATAAGCCGGATCAAAACACTGAATCACCAGGGGACGATAAATGACAGCCACCACCACCAGTGAGACAGAGGCACTGCCCACTGCCAACAACAAAGCGGCGTCATCCACGGCCAGTACCGAGCCGAACAGGAGATGCAACAGATCCACAGAGCCGCCCTTGGCCGCAACAATCAACACCCCAACCGCCAAAGAGATGGATTGAAAAGAGGCAAACCCTGCATCCTCCTGGAGCAGCGTGAAACGGGCACTGACCCCGGACAACACCGCCACCAGCAGCCCGGCGACGAATCCGCCCAGCGTCATGATCGGCAAGGAAAAACCAGCCAGCAAAAAACCGGCGGCCACCCCCGGCAAAATGGCGTGAGAAAGGGCATCCCCCATCAAGCTCAAGCGACGCAACATCAAAAAGACACCGATGGGACCACTCCCACAAGCCAAGGCAATACTGGCCACCAAGGCGCGACGCATGAATCCAAACTGCTCGAAAGGATCCAACAGAATTTCATGCAGGGTCATGACGCCTCCTTGCCACACCAAAAAGCGTGATCATTCCAGGCTTCGCTCATACTTCTGGCCTGTGCCATCACTTCCGGGGTCAAAGCCATGGCAGTCGGTCCCCAAACCAATGCCCGGCGGGCCAGATATAGGGTACAAGGAAAATGACTCCTCACCTGCTCCAGATCATGCAAAACCGCAATGATCGTCCGTCCCATCCCATGCCAACGATGAATGAGGGCCAACAGATCGGTAGCAGTATGGGTATCGATGGCCATAAAAGGTTCATCCAACAAAATGACCGGGGCATCCTCCACCAGCAAACGGGCAAACAAAACCCGCTGACGCTGGCCACCACTCAATGTACTCATCACCCGCGAGGCAAATCCGCTCAATCCGACGCTCTCCAAGGCGTCCAGGGCTTGCCGACGGAGCATCCCGTTCATGGCACGCCATGCCCCACTCCTGCGCCAATGTCCCATGAGAACCGCATCCAGCACTGTCAGAGGGAAATTCGCTTCCAATTCCGCCTGTTGGGGCAGATAAGCGATCTGTTGGGCCTTGATCCCATCCAAACGAACCTCACCACTTAATGGACGCAGCACCCCAAGAATCCCCTTGAGCAAAGTACTCTTGCCCGCTCCGTTTGGTCCCACCACAGCCGTGAGGCTGCCTGCTTCGAACACTCCAGAGAGGTGATGCACAGCCGGGTGTCGTTCATAGCCCAGGGTCAGATTGTCAATGTGAATCCCGTGACTCATGACGGCCATGTCCAACCAAACGCCCACCCCACCCCCAGCCACAACACCACGATCAGTACCCCCGCCACTCCAAGCCTGGGTCCAACCCCCCAGGCAAAGGGGGGATTGGGTATGGATGAGCCGTGGTCGGCTTTGATGGTGATGATTTCCTGTTTCATAACAATGGGTTCCCATGAAGAACAACATCAATATAACTTTATAATACTATGCCCTCCCCATGCTTTGGTCAAGAGTGGGTCATGCTTTATTGTGGCCAATCCGATTGGCCAGATTCCACCATCCTGGCATCAAGGCGTTTCTGCCCGGTCTGGGCCAACGTTTCTGATGGAAAAATTCTGTTGATGCCGTATTTGCAAAAAAAAGGGTTCAGTTCCACTCATGCCTGGACGATAAAGTGATAAGAAGTTTTTTTACTTGCCTCAAGAGAGCTTGCCTGATGGGACGACAAACCGCTTGTCAGGTGAAACCATCCTCCCCGATTGAATGGAATCTGAACAGAGCCAAATATGCCACTGACAATCGACCATAGCATTGTTGCGATGCAGGCCAGAAGTGCCATGAATCGCCACACACATCTGTTGAGCAAAACATTTTCTCGTTTGGCATCGGGATTGCGTGTGCTTTCATCACGGGATGATGCGGCTGGTTTGGCCATTGTCAGTCGTATGACTGCCCAAATTCAGGGCATCAATACGGCCAAACGCAATATCAATGACGGACTCTCCATGATGCAGGTGGCAGAAAATGCCCTTGATGGCACCACTCAAGCCTTGCAAAAAATCCGGGAACTGGCGTTGCAGTCAGCCAATGACACCCATGGTTCTGGCGACCGGGCGAATCTGAGTCTGGAAAAGGATCAATTGATCTCGGAAATTCAAAGGATTGCCGTCACCACCCAGTATAACGGAATCGGACTTTTGAACGGCATATCCAACCTGCCCTACTTCCAGACACAAGGAGGCGTGGATGGTGGATCCAGGACATCCTTCCAAACCACTTTTCAAGTCGGGGCCGATGCTGGAGAAACCATTGTCATCAACATGGCCCTGGCCCATGTCAGTGCTTTGGGGTTGGGAAAAAATGGCAGTCTGACCTCCATCCTGACCATGGCAGGTGCGGACAGGCTCCTGCCAAGGATTGACAATGCCTTGGATTCCGTGGCCGTGATTCGGGCCAACCTGAGCGCGATCCAAAATCGATTTGAAAACATGATCGCCAATCTGGAAAACTTGCAGGAAAACACCGATGCAGCCCGCTCACGGATTCAAGATGCGGACATTGCCATGGAATCAACCATCCTTGCCAGAACAACCATTCTGCAACAGGTTGGCATTTCCATACTGGCGCAAGCCAACCAACACCCCACCATCGCCATGCAACTGCTTGATTCAGATAAAGTAAAAATGACTCTATAAAAATGGGAGAGAAAACAGATGCAAGTCATCAAAATCCAAACGGACATCACCCGTGATGGGCATATTTATTTACCTCCTCCCTTACGGAATCTTTATGGACGTCAGGCACGCCTCATTTTACTCTTTGATGAAACATCCTCACTGGATGAACCTCCCACTTTTGACCAGCTCTGCAATGGGCCTGACGCACTCATGGACGAACAAACAATTGCCAAAACCATCCAGGTGATGGACCAGGAGATGGAACAGCACTGGCATGAAACATGGCACTCCAGTCAGGATCAGGTGGATTCACCCGGCCTGAATCAAAATGCCCTGGTACAAAAAATCGTGAATGCATTCCCAAACGTATTGGCGGTTTATGCCTTTGGCAGTCGCATGGACCAATCCGCCCGATTGGACAGCGATTTGGATCTGGCCGTATTGTTGGAAGAATCTGCCGACCCCATGATCTTGTGGTCCTTGGCCGGGGAACTGGGGGAAATCTCCCAATGCCCGGTCGATCTGCTGGATCTGCGTGCCGCATCCACGGTCATGCAATATCAAGTCATTACTACTGGAACACAATGGTTGGCCATACAACCTCAGGTCGGACTCTTCGAATGTTTCGTGATGAGCGAAAAAACCGATCTGGATGAGGCCCGCGCCGACTTGCTGGCCGAGATTCAACAAGAGGGTGTGGTGTATGCTCGATGATGTACTGCTTGACAAGGCCGCCATCATCGAACGATGTGTGGTCCGCGCCAGGGAAGAATATTATTGTGATCCGTTAAAACATTTTCGGTAACACCAAGCAAGTTCATCACTCAACTGTTTGAGGCTTGGAGTGCTGCTTTTGCAATTTTTCCTCCAGAACACTCTGCCATTGGCTGGAAGAGAGATGGCGTTTTTCCTGATTGCAAGAAGCGCAGGCCGGAACACAATTGGCTCGCGTGGTACGTCCCCCACGAATCAAAGGGACAACGTGATCCATGGTGAGCGTATGGGGATGGTGACGTGTACCACAATAAAAACAAACCCCCTGTCCGATCCGGTTTTTCCACCAGGCTGAGCGTTTCAATTCTTTGGCTTTGAGTCGCTCCCGCTGCACAACATCGGGGTCTTCCTGAATAAACAGATCATCCATCATGGGGTAAATATCTTCTGATAAATTGCAAAAACCTTTTGCATACGGTCCTCCAACATCCCGACACAATGGGTCACAGGTTCCTCCCCATCCAACGCATGACATAACCGTTGCAAACGCATACGTACCCGTTGATCCGGGCCAATACGATTTTCAGAACGGTCATGCAACAAACGCAAACGATTTTCAACAAAACGATACAAGCCGTAAGCCTCTTCCAGAACATTATAATCCCCCCGATCCAAAACACCCGCCTTGGTCAAAGCCAACAAGGCATTGGGGAGATTGGGACAAAGAATCTCAGGATGATCAATGGCATGGGCCAGCACGAGATATTGCACCAGAAATTCCACATCCACCACGCCGCCCCGGCTTTGCTTGAGGTCGATCCAGCCCACAGGCGGTTTTTTTTCCTCATACATTTTCTCACGCATGCTCTGAACTTCCTGGCGCAAGGAATGCACATCCTGACGGCGCGTCAGAATATCAGCAATCACATCATGGAGTTCACGCATGAACTCCGCATCCCCAGCCAGGGGTCTGGCTCTGGTCAGGGCTTGATGCTCCCAGAGCCAAGCCTCATGGGTTTGATAGTGCAGAAAAGACTCCATGGACGTAACCACCGGCCCCGAAGTCCCGGAAGGACGCAACCGCATATCCAGTTCATAGAGGCGACCCGCCCGCGTCAACGTGGTGATCCCGGTGATGATCTTCTGTCCCAGACGGGTGAAAAATTGAACGTTGGATATGGAATGGTTGGGGTTATCGGTACAGGGATTTTCTCCACGACTGCCATGAATGAAAATCAAATCCAGATCAGCAGCAAAGCCCAGTTCTTTCCCTCCCAACTTGCCCATGCCAAGCATGGCAAACGGGGCTTCCCGTCGTTCACCATGACTGTCGGTATAACGGGGTATGCCATAACGGGCCACCAATTCGGCTTTGGCGTCGTGCAACACGCGAGTCAAAATGACTTCAGCCAGTAACGAAAGCCCGGAAGTCACTTCCGCCGGCTCCGCGATGCCTGAAAGATCCCGAATCCCCAGACGCAAGGTTTCGATGTTCTTGAATTCCCGAATGATCTGCAAGGCATCTTCAGGATGGACCCCCTTGGCCATGGCCTGATCCAAATCCATGCTCAAGCTGTTCCGATTGCGAAATTGCCCCAGAAAATCGGTCGTGACCAGACTGTCCATGAGTTCCGGGTGATGAATCAAAAACCGGGACAACAGACCCGATGTGCCAAACATCCGTATCAGAAGCTTGAGTACAGGAGGATTTTCCGCAAGCAATGCCAGGTAATTGACCCGATGTCCCAATCCACGCAAAAACGCCTCGGCATGCTGCAAGGCCAAATCCTGATCTGGAGCCGTGAGAAGTTCTGCAAGCAATGGCACGGCCAGTCTGCCATACCATTGGCGGGCTGTTTCAGTCAATCGGGTCGGATTTGGACCCTCCCGCAGAATGGTGATCAAACCAATGGCCTGTTGCGGATTTTCAAAACCAGCCTTTTGTATGGCTTCCAGGGATGCTGCATCATCAGCGTCGCATTCCAGCAAGGATGTCACCATCGGATGATCCCGCTCTTTGAGGTCACGTTCACCTTCAAAGAATAATTGACTGTAAATCCCGCGCACCTCCTCGACCACGCCTTTGAGGCGTACACGAAACGATTCCGCGTCCGCAAAGCCACATCGGCGCGCCAAGGCCAAATAGGCCGCTGGCTCTTCAGGTACGGAATGGATCTGTTGCTCCCGTTCGATCTGAAGACGATGTTCCACAGTACGCAAAAATCGATAATGAGCAGTCAGGGTCTGCGCGGTTTTGGCAGGCACCAGATTGGCTTCAACCAATTGCGTCAGAACCAGCTCGGTTTCCCGCTGGCGGAGTCGTGGATTCTTGCCACCGTAAATCAATTGTTGGCATTGGACAAAAAATTCGATTTCCCGAATACCACCATACCCCAATTTGACATTACGGTAAAAATCCTGGCGGGCAGCGGTTTTGTGATCGATTTGTCGTTTCATCTCCCGTATGGCGTCCAAAGCCGCGAAATCCAGATACCTCCGGTAAATGAAAGGCTGTAAATTGAGTAACAACTGTTCTCCCAGGGCCAAATGGCCTGCCACGGGACGGGCCTTGATCATGGCAGAGCGTTCCCAGGTACGGCCCCATGATTCATAATAAATTTCTGCGGAACGTCGGGACAGGGTCAAATCTCCGGTTTCTCCTTCTGGACGCAGGCGCAAGTCAATACGAAAAACCATGCCGTCAGCCGTGGATTCACCCAGAAGTCGAATGAGTTCCCGACCCAGTCGATTGAAATACTCCTTGATCGACAAGGGACGAAGACCATCGGTCCCACCATGGTCATCATCATACAGATAGATCAAATCCACATCGGATGAAAAATTGAGTTCCCTGGCTCCCAGTTTGCCCATGCCCAGAATCACAAAACGGGCAGGATGGCGACCCTCCTCGGTTTGAGTCATGGGGTGACCATGCTGCTGGCTCAACCAATGATTCAGCCATTGCATACCAGCTTCCAGACTGGCATCCGCAAGGGCAGATAATCCGGTGGTCGTCTCTTGCAAAGTGGCCTCGCCTGTGAGGTCGCGCATGCCAATACCTAAAAAGGTCCGGTGTTTATGCCAACGCAAAAGATGGGCTGCGGCATTGCGTGATCCGGCAGCCAGAACCGCCGGAATCAAACCCTGATTCCAGGCCACCGGATCCTCATGGGAATATTCATCCTCCAGAAATTCCGGCCATTTGGTCATGACATGGGATAAATAGGGACTGTTGCCCAACGCAAAAACCAATCGGCGACGCCATACAGAATCCCCCAGTCGCTCGATCAGTCGGGTCACAGCTTCAGGACGTTCTGTACCATGTGTGCGCACAAAATCCTCCAACCGTCGCATCACCCCCTGAGCATCGGCTGTCGCCTCTGCCAGGGCTTGAATGTCAGAATGAGTCGCATCATCCAGATGTTGTTGTATCGAAAAAGCCATCTTAAGCATCCGCCTTGAGTTTATGTTTCGGAATAAAAAAATCAAAACCTTGGGGGGGGGGGGGGGGGGGGGGGGGGGGGGGGGGGGGGGGGGGGGGGGGGGGGGGGGGGGGGGGGGGGGGGGGGGGGG
>JAMOBH010000406.1:0-4359 GCA_039908085.1 Magnetococcus sp. YQC-5 | reverse complement strand
GGACCCGCCACCCCCAAAAACCACCCCCTCTCTTCTCCATGCCGCCACATTCTCCAAAACCTGTTGACTTCGGCCTTGCGGGTCCACAGCTTTTTGGACTTGAACTTTTACAGCAAAATTAGCATCATGTTAGACTTATCCACAATAAGCCAATTTTGCAGTTCGGCTTCCCTGGGTGGCGGGAGTTGGAAAGGCGTCAACAGCTTTCCGTCGGCGGGATGTTGGTGGGGTGGGGGGAGTTAAACTGGAGTCTGGTTCCTGTTGCAAGTTGCTGTATTTGCAGTGTTGATAAACGTCTATGCCTTTTTTGGGGGGGATTGGAAGGCGAGTCGGGGTGGGTCCACGGGGTGTGGACCCGTTGCCAGGGTGAAAACCGCGCCGATTTTGCGCCCAGTCGCGGTGTGTGTGCGGGTTGGCCTGATGGCGGAGTTGTGCTGCGGGTTGTGGCGGGGCACGGCAGGGGGGAGGTGGTGGCCGATCAGGGCTGTGCAATTTGGCCGGCAACGGACACCAGGATGATCAGACTTTGTCCTCAGCCGCTTCGAGTGCCGCCGCGCAGGGGGCGTTGTAATGGAGTCAACGGGCGTCTGGATGTTGGTAGGGAGGCTGGAGTTGAACCGGAGTCTGATTTTTTGATTGCTGTTTTTTTCCGTTTTACATCGGGTGGTTTCGTCTGATAGACTCATCGGCGGTGGTTTTGCTGTATGTGCTGTCGTTGTTTTTCGTCGTGTTGGCCGCCGACAAAAGGCATTTGACTTGCTGGTGGTACATCCGGTTGAACGTGCTGTCGTTGTTCCCCGTCGCGTTGGCCGGACGGGAGGCGTTTGAGTGGGATACCGGGTTGAAGCGTGAGTTTCTTTTTCGTGGTGATGTTTTTGGTTCAGTGCTGGAATAAAGGGAAATGAACTATTCCCCGGTTTCAAAATTTCACAACAAGGATTGCGACAATGGCAAAAAATACTGGCGATGACCATCGAATTGGCTCCGTGATCGATCGCACTCAAACCCAAGCACCTAACGGTAATTGGGTAAAACGCGATACGAATACTGGGCGATTCATTGATCAGAAAACCACAGACAAAGAACCCTTTAAGGGGGTGGCGAAGGAACCAGACAAACGGCGTGACAGATGATCTGCGAATTTATAAATCGCAATTATTGCGCGTTTTTCGGCATGACACTGTGGCACTGATGGTTCCCCGTCGCGTAGGCCGGACAAGATGCGTTTGAGTCACTGGTGGCGTTGTTCACCGGCACCGTTGCCGGACGAGATGCGTTTGAGGCGCTGGTGGCGCGGCGTTTTTCCCCGTCGCGTCGTCTGGACGGGGGGGCGTTTGAGTCGCTGGTGGGGATCGTCGTTGGCCGGACGAGAGGCTGGCAAATTGGTGAGGGGAAGAGAATCTGGTAGTGCTGAAAAGAGTGGATGTTATCACATAAATGTTAGGAGGTTTCTATGTTTCACCAAAAAATTGAATCAGATGATAGATTAACAATAGAAGACTTTATTGAAAGTAGTCTTATAGGAATTATGCGGGGGATTGAAAATGCGCAAAAAAATCTCGGAGGGACTGGGTCAAAAATCAATCCCCGTCTTCTTAATCTTGATGAGTCTGCCAAGGCAGGAAAATTATTAGTAACTGATGGGGACGATTTAGCAGAGTTTATTGAATTTGATTTGTCAGTTTCAGTGCACAGAACAGAAGGGAAAAAAGCAAACATAGGTATGAGTGTTTTGCGTGTTAATGCAAATGGTGGAATTGAGAGTACAGGGAAAACAGACAGTTCAAATCGAATTAAATTTAAAATACCAGTTGTTTTTCCGCGCAAACAATAATCGAAGAATTTGGTGGAATCCACAATTTCCAGTGGGTTGGTGAATTGTCGTACCGATGACCGGGGAGTGTGGACGCTGTTGGTTTCTGTTCCATGGTGTATTGGCCGGACGAGAGGCGTTTGAGTCGCTGGTGGTCTGGCGTTGTTCCCCGTCGCGTTGGCCGGACGAGATGCGTTTGAGTCGGTGGTGGTTGGCGTTGTTCCCCCGTTGCGTTGGCCGGACGAGGTGCGTTCGAGTTGCTGGTGGTTAGCGTTGTTCTCCGGCGCGTTGGCCGGACGCAAGGTGACTGAGTCTCTGGTGGTTGGCGTTGTTCTTGTCGCATTGGCCGGATGAGAGGCGTTTGAGTCGCGGGTGGTGTTCCTCGTCGCGTTGATTGGGAATGATGCTTTCCCGCCAGTCATGGAGAAGATTGTTACAGATATTGTCAAGGACAGACTCACGAATTTTGGTTGCACCAGCAAAAACACCAATTGAACTCGATGGGTAGCATGAAAGGAGGTGTTTGCTTGCTCTATTCATACACGAATTGTTCATTCGTTTCCTCCTGCCTGCTGGGAGCTTGATCTATGACTTTTTCCCAAGGTTCTCAAATCCTGAATAACCGCTATGAGTTGGTTCACGCATTGCCTGTATCGAGCGGATCACCCTATCAGACATGGATAGCAAGGGATAAATCTGGTTACGAATATCTGGCCAAGATATGGCCACTAGATTCCAAGAAGGATTCCGATCTTCAACGAGCTCTTTGGGATTCCGAGTTACGCAAGATCTATCGTCTTTGCAGCTCCCCAGGTGCTGAAGATTCCTTGCTAACGGTCCGGGAGCCAGGTGTTGAGAAGGGAGACGACAAAGGCTTCTGTATGATTCTCAAAGGTGATTCCCATACCATTGGCGAATCTCTGGAGACGGTCTTATCTCAATCAAACAGATATTCTTGGCTAAATACCCGGGATTTTGGAGTCAGGCGGGAAATGTGGCAGGGGCTGTTCCGTCTGGCTAAGGGAATTCGTCTGATGCATGAGCAACGCATTATGCACAGGAATATTCATGCGGGGAACGTCTTCCTCGATGCCACTCTTGGGCCCGAGTCTTTTCGGTTGACAGGTTTTGAATGGAGCATACGCCTTGGCGAACCGGTTCTGGAGGATTCTTCCCGGAACTTCATTCTGCCTCCATGGTCCAGTGGTATTCTGATGGAAAACGACTGGTATGGGTTTGGACAACTGGCAGCGCAACTCCTGCAGGTTGGAGATCCTGAGCAGGGTGTTCGAGAGGATGCTAAGACGTTGACCTATCTGGAACGCATTGAATTCGCCGACAATGCACTCCTGACGAAGGCTGAGAAAGAATTTCTACTGGGGCTTGTGCACCCAGATCCCGCAGCTAGGCTCAAAAGAAGTGACCGGGTTCTGGCGCGTCTTGAGGATCTTCTGATCTTAATGGGGCGGAGCGTTGAAGAAATCAGGGAAGGAAAAATCCTGTTGGTGGTCGATCCCAGGAATACCGATTTTGCGAATGATCTTCAGATGGCAGGCTTCCAACCCACAGACTTGACAGATGACAATATCGGTACTACCTATAATTTTAATGATCAAAGACATTTAAGTCAGTTGACTGATTTTATATTCAAGGATATGACGCAACCTCAGTTATTCGCAACCGACAGACCGGAACGGTTCGTTTTAGTTGGCGACAAGGTAACTATTCAGCACCCCCGCATCAAAAAAATCCTTGACATGGTTTTTCGCGGTTTTTTGAAAACCCGCGCACAGATCGAGATGTTGCCTGATTGTGCCTTTTGCCGCCCATCTGTGGGGGGCTGCTCTGCGTCAAAGTTCGTCTACATCCCCAGGGACATGGTATTGCCCCTTTCGCGATCCTTGGTGGCATTGAGGGGCAAAATTTTCGTCTGAAAAAGCCGTGATATACTCCTCACATCAATCTGATTCGAGGAGGCTCCCGGTGAAGATCAACGCAGACGAGATACGTTCCACGGTGGACCAAGTGCGCCGCCTGCTCCAGGAGGATGTGGCGATTTCCCCCGCTCTCAAAGCGGCCATGGAGAGTAAGCGGTGAATCATCCCCGTCATTCATCCCATTGACAATGCGGCCCGATCGACGTTCCAGGGGAGAAGTTTTTCGTAGTCGTCCACGGTTTGTGCAGTGGGCAATTCCGTGAACAGATGGCGCAGGTAAGCGAACGGCTCCAGGCCGTTGGCCTTGGCAGTCTCAATGAGGCTGTACAGATTGGCCGAGGATTTGACTCCGCGCACAGAACTGGCAAAAAGCCATCCTTTTCGACCCACCACAAATGGCCGGATGGTATTCTCGACCCCATTGTTGTCGATCTCCAGACGGCCATCGTCCAGATAACGGATCAGGCGCGACCAGTGGTCGATCAGATAGCTCAAGGACATGCGTAAGCGTCCATTTCTCCCCAGGGTACCCATTTTTTCCGAACAGTGAGACCATCCCCAAAATTCACAATTTTGAGAGGTCGGCATGGACACAAATGGGATCGAAAA
>JAMOBH010000060.1:0-21252 GCA_039908085.1 Magnetococcus sp. YQC-5 | reverse complement strand
AGCACGTCCGATCAGATCCATTCATTCTCCTGAAGCCTTCCTCTTCATACTGTCATGCCGCAACGACTGGACCAACACTTGATTGCACTTGGCCTGGTTCCAGACCTGTTCACGGCCCGTGGTCTGATCATGGCGGGCAAGGTATTGGTCAACGACCGTCCTTCTGTCAAACCAGGGGTGACGATACCAGCCAACGCCAAGATCCGCCTCAAAGATCCCCCCTGGCCCTGGGTTTCCCGTGGCGGGGTGAAGCTGGCGGCGGCCATGGAGGCCTGTGCCATTGACCTGACAGGTTGTTGCTGTCTGGATATCGGGGCTTCCACTGGGGGTTTCACGGATGTCATGCTGACGCACGGTGCCAGTCGGGTCTATGCCATGGATGTTGGCTATGGACAACTGGCCTGGAAGCTTGTCCAAGACCCGCGCGTTGTGGTCATGGACCGTTGCAATATCCGTCATCTGCAACCCAAAGACCTTCAGACACCTGTGGATTTTCTCACGGCAGACTTGAGTTTTATATCTTTGAGTCAGGCGTTGCCGTTTGCCATTCCGTGTTTGCGGCCTGGAGGATCTGGAGTGGTACTCATCAAACCCCAATTCGAATTAGCGCAAGACCAGGTGGAAAAAGGTGGGGTGATCACCAATCCCGTTGCACACCAGGCAGCCATCCAACAGGTGCAAAACATGGCGGAAGGACTGGGTTTGCAATCCATGCGGATTCTCCCTTCCCCCATTCCAGGTCCGGCGGGCAACAAGGAGTTTTTGTATTATTTCAGATTGAATCAAGGGCATTACCCTGCTTGAAAGCAGATAATTCATGAATCTAAGTTTTTTGTTATGATTTTTATACTTGATTGAAGATTGTTTCAGGTTCAATCGTGATGCGAGGGGCGCAACACCGATCAGCTATCGGAACATCTGAGTTTGACAATTGGAAAACGACTTTATTTCGAGGGTTGAACCGTCATGGGCGTGATTGGTTGAGCATTCTGGGAGGGTGCAGGCATACGCATCTCCTGTGCGGGCAAGGCAGGCAGGCGCAGCTCATGGGAAGGTTGGGTCATTTTCATCATGGCGAACATCGAACCGATAATCAAAGCGGTCTGGGCAGCGAACATCCCCGCAGTCCATTTGAGGGTCTCCACCTTGGAGGTTTCTATGTCTTTCTGTAATGCCAATTTGGTTATTTCAATTTCTTTATGCAATTCCAGTTTGGCGGCCTCGATGTCTCGTTTCAAATCGGATCGGATGGTTTCAATTTTGACATCCAGTGTCTTGATATCCCGCTTGATTTCCAACACATTGAGATTCACCTTGGCCACATCCGCTTTGGTGGAGAGCTGATTGTTCAAGATCTCTGCGAGCAAATTCACTTGGGATTCCGCCTGCTGTTCGGTAAACCCCGTGGCCATCATTTGCTTGATGAATTTGTGCGTGTCAAATGCAATGGCAAGATTGCTCATGGTTCCGGCTCCTGGCAGGGCGTTGTACTGGCTTATGTTGTCATTTTACTGGAATGATGGGGCAGGGTCCAATCCTTTTTGCTGGCATGCGATGTGAGCCTGGACCGGCAGATGCAGAAGAAAAGTATTGCTTTTGTAATGGGGGAAAAGTCTGTATATTGAAGGGTTCATCCCCCTGGTTCCGGGGGATGAACTTCAAGGCGTTCAGGGTTTGATGAACAAGAGTTCCATCAACCGCTTTTGATTGGCTTCGACCAGTGCTTTTTCTTCCGGTGGAATGATCGAAGGAGCGGGTTTTGGCTCCATGGATTCTTTGAATTGTTTTGCTGATGTTTGCAACTGCTCAAGCATCTGTTTTTTCTGTGCGGGCGGAATGCGGGGATTGGTTTCCACAGCGCGTTTTTGATTGTCAAACCACTTGTTGTATTGTGTTATTGTTTCATTCCGCATCTCTTCCTGAGAGGGAAATGGGGCGGGTTTGGCGGCCTGTTGTTGGGAGAGTCGGGCTTGTTGCAATTGGGCCAGGGCCTGCTGGCGTTGCATCGGATGCATGTTGGGGTTGGAACGGATGTATTGTTCCTGGGTATTGAACCAATTGGCTTGTTGAGATTGTCTCTGCTGGGCTGCTTCTTGTGGATTGGGGGCGGTGAAGGTCGATGCATTGCGGTTCATTTGAGCCAACATGCGCTGTTTTTCAAAGGGCGGAATGTTGGGATTGAGACGGATTTGCTCTTGTCGCGCAGCCAACTGGTCGCGGGCGCGTTGATTGGCGTCGGCCATTTCCTGTTGCATTTGTTGTTGATTTTTTTGCATCTGGGCATTGTTGGCCTGCTGCTCCTGGGCCATGCGCGCCTGGGCTTCAGATTGCAATTTTTCCGATGCGGTCAACAACAGTCCTGTGTTGATGTGATTGAGCAAATAGAAAAAGCGATCTGGATCCCATTGTTTTTCTTTCAAACGGGCGGTGAATGCCTTGTCAAAACGCATGCCAGCCATGATCCATGGGTTGCGTTTGGTATCGACATGGGCGTTTTGTTTGGTGAGCCATTCTGTGAATTCAGGATAATCCGTGAGAAATTTGTCCATCTCTGTCTTGTTGAAGGGAGGTTGCTCTGTGGGTTCCATGGCTCCGACACTGCTGCCAAAGGAGAGAACCAGAACCCATAGCAATGCTGCAACAAAATGTTTTTTCATTTGTTTTTCCTTTTTGCCAGAGGGTGATCGATGGAGGTGAAAATTGCGAACGAAAGCTATTATGGCGGAATGCGTGGCCATTGGCAAGGCTTTATTGCGATAACGACGCCTGGCATGGACCCGAAGGTCCATGTGGAAAAGGACTAAGGAAGGCTGGAAGGGTGCAGGTTTGGAATCAAAAAAACATTTCACGTATAATGTTTTGGATCACCCAGGCCGCCAATAACCACAGCGAGACCAGAGAACCAATTAATGCCTTTTCCATCATGTTGACAAAGAGCGTGCCAGGGAGATCGGTCTCCACCTGGGGGGGCATGACAGAGGGGGCAGGGAGTGGCTGGGCCATGACGAAGCGGTTCAGGAGTGCATCCATGAACCCGGTCAAGCGTTCGAATGCGGATGGTTGCGTATGATTGGTCGCAGCAGGGCTGATGCTGCCAAAGGCGGTGATCATGCTGGGATTGACCATGTTTTCGTTAATCATTGCGAGTGACATCTCATTTCCCCTTTTTGAGTGGTCATGAATACGATGCATTCATATTAATGGAGGTTCAATTATGAAAGCAACAAAAAAATGCAAAAAAAAATTTTACCATGCAATATTTTGTTTATAGGCTCACAAGGAATCCATTCCTGCCCCTGGTCTCATCAAGCCAAATCCATGATTGGATGAGAGATGCCCGGCATGAAATGATGGTTTGATGGTTTCCTTGTCAGGAAGATGTGTGGTATCTTTGCTGTTGTTTCCCATTGAGGCCATACCTTGGTTGGAGAGGAGTGCCATGCCTGTCATTGATCCGGTATCCATGGAAGATTGTGTTGATTTTGTGAATAAAAATAAAGAAGACATCCGTGATGGCACCTATGACGTGAAGATTCAGGCCTCATGGTTGACTGCCTTGCCCAGTGAAATGGTGCGATTTTTGTTGGAATATTGCATCTCCACCAAAAAGGTGGTGGCTCGTGTGCTCAAAGGTACGGGACCAGGGGTCACCATTCTGGAACAGTTGGGTCGGGACGACAATCAAGAAGTCCGGTTATGTGTGGCCAGCAATCCCCATGCCCCGGTTGCGACCTTGGAAACCCTGGCTGAGGATTATTTCGAAGAGGTCCGGCTCGCTGTGGCCAAAAATCCAGGGCTTCCCAATGAATTGCTCAACCAGTTGTCACAGGACGCATCGACCTATATCCGTTGTGCCGTGGTACAAAATCCCAAGACGCCATTGAAAATCATGAACCGTTTGGCCTCAGACCGCTCCAAAGTCGTTTCGGATGCCGTCGTCCATTTGGCCCAAGGAACCAAGGCATCCGCCACTTTGAGCTTGCTGGCCAAGTGTTCTCAAGCAGATGTGCGTGGTGCAGTGTGTAACAACAATGCGGTTTCATTGGAAATTGTGGATGTTTTGTGCCGGGATGAAAATTCGTTGGTCCAAGAGGCGGCCAAAAAACGGCTGTTGGCGTTTGCCGAATCCCCTCAGACCTCGCCGGAATTGCTGCGTCAATTTGCGATACACAACAGTTTGGAGATTTTGATGGCCTTGGGCCGCAATCCCTCTACACCAGAGGATATTCTGGAACGCCTGGCTCGTCATCATGACGAGCGTGTGCGTCAGGCTGTGGCTCAAAACAGCTCCTTGTCTGACTCACTCATGATGACCTTGGCTGGAGATGAGGTCACTTTGGTCCGTGTTGCCATGGCACAACGTACAGATATTTCCATGGCGGTTTGTGAACATCTGGCTCAGAATGAGTCATCGACTGTTTTGCAGGTTTTGGGCACCAATCCAATCGAACGTGAACGACGCAAAATGAATCATTTGTGTGTGGATTGCGGGAAAAAATTGCTCGGCATGGGAAAAACTTTGGGCGCACAATGCTTCGTATGTATTGGAAAAAAAATTATGCAACGATGAAAAACCTTGGGGGGCGGTGAACCGCCCCCCAAACCCCCCCCCCTTTTTTTTTTATTATTTTTTATTTTAATTTTTTTTATTTTTTAAAATATTAAAAAAAAAGAGGGGGTTTGGGGGATTCATCCCCCAAGGTTTTGCTTTTGACTTTTCTTGCAGGTTTTACAAGCGCAAATCAGAGGATGCGATGGGGAACAGATATTTCAGGTCATAGAGGACATGGCCTGTTTTTTTGCCGAATGTACGAATGGTTTCGACACCCATTTCCCGGAATTGTTGATGAGCCACGGCGAGGATGATGCCGTCATAAGTATTTTCTTCAAGTTTTGCGACAGGGGTGATTCCGTATTCGTGTTGTGCATCCTGGGGGGAGACCCAGGGGTCATACACATCCACTTGACAGCCATAATCATTCAATTCGGCCACAATATCGACAATACGGGAATTCCTTAGATCAGGACAATTTTCCTTGAATGCCAAACCCATAATTAACATGCGTGCATTCTTGATTAACAATTGATTTTTTGTCATTGCCTTGATCATTTGAGAAACGACATAAACTCCCATACTGTCATTCAAACGCCTGCCAGCCAAAATGATTTCCGGGTGATAACCAATGCTCTGCGCCTTGTGGGTGAGATAATAGGGATCCACGCCAATACAATGTCCCCCCACCAAACCTGGACGAAACGGCAGAAAATTCCATTTACTGCCCGCAGCCTGTAAAACCGCCTCGGTATCAATACCCATTTTGTTAAAAATCAATGCCAACTCATTAATCAAGGCGATATTCAAATCACGTTGCGTATTCTCGATCACTTTGGCTGCTTCGGCCACTTTGATGGTGGCAGCTTTGTGGGTGCCAACAACAATGATTTCGTTATACAAGGCATCCACCAGCTCAGCCATTTCAGGTGTGGAACCGGAAGTGACTTTTTTGATGGTGGTGACACGATGTTCCTTGTCTCCAGGGTTGATGCGCTCTGGGGAATAACCCGCGAAAAAATCCTGATTGAAACGCAAACCCGAATGGTGTTCCAAAATGGGCACGCACTCTTCTTCTGTGCAGCCTGGATAGACGGTGGATTCATAAATGACCAAATCACCCTTTTTAAGTATTTTGCCTACGGTTTTGCTGGCTTTGATCAACGGCGTCAAGTCAGGGCGTTTGTGTCTGTCTATAGGAGTGGGCACTGTGACAATAAAACAATTGCATGTGCGTAAATCTTCAATCTGGGTAGTAAATTTCAAATGTATGGCTGCGTGTAATTCTTCTGGTTCGGTTTCCTGGGTGGCATCATAACCTGCCGCCAACTCTTCTACGCGCTTTTGGTTGATGTCAAACCCAACCACCACACGGTGCTTGCCGAATTCCACAGCCAACGGCAGTCCCACGTATCCCAGACCGATAATGGCCAACTTGATTTCGGATAATGTTTTCATAGAGATGGATCTGTATTCTGGCCGTTTCAGAATGTGTTTTTGCATGAATGCATGAGTCAGCCTAACCATTCCGATATCTCTTGTCAAGCTTGGACAGTTGGCATGAACTTGGCAATATCTTTCAATAAACCGGCTATCCCGGCAAAATTGTCCCAACCATCCGTGGAGGAAACCATGGGCATCAGCATCTCACTGCACAATCGACGCATTCCGATGATCAATCCCTCTTTGTTTGCCAAACATCCTCGCGATTTGATCGAGGAAATTTCAGAGTACAAACGAGAAACCGAACGTTTGGGAAAAATTTATGATTTGCATCGGCAGTTGAGTACCACTTTGGATCTGGATGCTATGATTGAAACCTTTTCACGATGGCTTGCTCCCATGACTCCACATCATCTGGTGGCTTATCGGCATTTTGGCAGGAAAAGAATTCATGTCGCATGTTCCACTCATGGTCCCTTGCGTCTGCAAATGCAGGCCGCAGCCCATGAGTTGATGGTTCATCCCGTTGACTGTGTTACTAAAGGTGGTTTGCCATCCTTGAATCAATACTTTCATCTGTGGGCTTTGAATTCAGATCATAATGACTCTCTGCTCATCCTGCATCCCCAACCTGATGTGACCGCCACCTCATTTTGTAATTTTGAAACGGACATTTTGCATGAACTCCGAGGGCCTTTGAAACGTGCGCTGGCTTATGACGATCTGTATGATCAGGCGCGTCGTGATCTTTTGACCGGTCTGGTTAATCGCAGGGTTTTTGAGGAACGAGCTACCTTGGAAATGGCCAATGCTCATCGTTCGGGCCATCCTTTGGCTTTGGCCTGTTTGGACCTGGATCATTTCAAGGCCATCAATGACCGATTTGGTCACGGCAAGGGGGATGAGGTTTTGCAAACGGTTTCGCAAACTTTTTCCAGAACAGTCCGTGATGCGGATTTGTTGGCCAGGGTAGGTGGTGACGAGTTTGCCATGATTCTGCCGAATACCTCTTTGGAGAATGCCGGTTTGCTTATGGAACGGCTTTGTCGGGCCATCAGGGATTTGAATATTCACGCACCGGATACGCCTCCTTTGGGGGTCAGTGTTGGTATTGCCCTTTGGTCATCCAATGATTCCATAGAGAATTGGTGGCATCGTGCGGATGCTGCTTTGTATCGTGCAAAATCCAAAGGACGTTCTCAGGTGTGTTGTTGAAATCAAGGTGGAGAACCGTGGCGTTCTTGCTTGAAATCGTTTGAATAAAAGGATTGGGGGGTCCAGGGGGAATCATTCCCCCTGGTGGGGTCCAGGGGCGAAGCCCTTGGTGGGGTCCAGGGGCGAAGCCCTTGGTGGGGTCCAGGGGCGAAGCCCCTGGTCGGGGTTTGGGGCGAGAGCCACGATCCATCCTCTTCACCCCTTTTTCAACTCTCTCATTTTTTTCAAGCAAACAGCACTGCCGAAAGACGTGGGCGGAATTGGGCAATCAAGGGATGACCTGGTCCCAACAGATCAAAGACCCGCAACACGGCTTTGCGTCCGGCGTCATCTTGAAACTGGCGATTTCGTCGCACCACTTCCAACAACTCTTCCAGCCCATTTTCATACTGTTCCATGGCCACCAAGGCCTCACCCAAGGCCAGGCGCGCCGCCAGGTCATTCGGATCGGCGCGCACACGCTCAACCAATGCCGATGTATCCACACTGCGGGAGGCAAAGGTCAATTTTGCCGCCAGCAGTTTGGCTTCCACGCTTTCTTTGTCCCGTGGTTTCAAGCGTTCAAAGATCTCGGCAGCTTCTGGCATCCGGTTTGATGCCAGCAGAACCCGCGTCAAACCCAACAGAGCGGCAGCATGGGCCGGATTTTCTTCAAGTATCCTATGATAGGCAATCTCTGCCGCCGCCAGATCTCCTTGTTCTTCCAATTTTTTCGCTTCTCCAACCTGCTTGTCCGCAGGGGAGGGTAACGCCTGATCCAAAAAGCGTCTGATTTGAGATTCTGGCAAGGCACCCGTGAATTCATTCACCACAACAGCGTTGACAAACAGCTTGACAGCGGGAATGCCGCGCACACCATAGTGACGCGCCAATTCAGGATTGCGGTCTGAATCGATTTTGGCCAGGATGAATCGACCCTGCATTTCCTTGGCCAGTTTTTCCAGCAGTGGTCCCAAAGTGCGGCAAGGACCGCACCAGGTCGCCCAGAAATCCACCAATACCGGTCTTTCTTTGGACATTTCCAGGACATCGCGGGCAAAAGATGCCTTGTCAACCGTCTTTACCCATTGTGTATCAGCCATTTTTCATGATCCTCTTGTTTGTCTTAAAGATCCACCATTTCTACCAATTCCGCTGCCACTCCGTCGATAAACCGAGCAGCCATCTCCTTGAAGCGATCCGCCACATCCGTTACCAGAAATTCGAGTTTTTGCACCTGATCTGGCGGGGCTGGATCAATCACGCTTTCCAGATAACGCCCCAGCTCTTCGGCAACTGCCAGGGATGAGTCCACCAAAGCAATATCCGGTCCCATCACCTCGGCAATCACGGAGGTCAGGACTGGATAATGGGTACAGCCCAGAATCATGGCGTGCAACGATTGTGACCGCAAGGGAGCCAAGGTTTCCTCCACGATCATCTTGACTGCCGGATGGGTCACCCATCCCTCTTCCACCAAGGGTACGAACAGTGGGCAGGCCAACGAGACCACCTGAATCCGTGGATCCAGATTCGCCAGATGATTCTGATAGGCCCCACTGGCCACCGTGGAGCGGGTACCGATCACGCCCACCCGTTTTGGGGCATCAAATCCGGCAGTCAGTGCCAGAGCCGCACGACAACCGGGTTTGATCACCCCCAAAATGGGCGTCTGACAATGAACACGCAACGCGCTCAATCCCAGGGCCGAGGCTGTGTTGCAGGCCACAACCAATCCTTTCACGCCTCGGCGCAACAGACAATCCGCCACCTGGATGACGTAACGCTCCACAGTACGGGCTGATTTGGTTCCATAGGGCACCCGTGCCGTATCGCCAAGATAGATGAAACTTTCATGAGGAAATCTTTGCACCAGGGCATTGAGAACCGTCAATCCACCCACACCAGAGTCGAAAATGCCTATCGGACGTGTATCAAACATGAATCGATTGTATCCTTTTTCCAAAATGAATGAAAACCATTGCAAGAGATGAAAGCCTTTGCTAGGCTTGATGTCAAGCGGATATGGTGGAATTGGTAGACACGCTGTCTTGAGGGGGCAGTGGCTCGCGCCATGCCGGTTCAAATCCGGCTATCCGCACCAATCAAAAAAAGCAATCAAAAAAGTTTTTTCTCTTGCAGCGGGACAATCATCGGTTCATCGGTGGTGTTCAGCACTCATGCCCCTGGAGCGATTCAAGCACGAATCACTTGGTTGGGGGCGAGAGCCACTATCCATCCAATTGTCTGACATCATGAAATTCATTCCAACTGAATTGCCGGAAGCCATCATCATAGACCCCATGATTTTTGAGGATGCTCGCGGGTATTTCATGGAAACCTATCGCCTGGATCGCTTTGCGGCGGCTGGGATCACCCTTCCTTTTGTGCAGGACAACCATTCCAGTTCCACGCAGGGCACCTTGCGAGGGCTTCATTTTCAGGAACCACATGCCCAGGGTAAACTGATACGTGCTGTGCGTGGACGCATTCTGGATGTGATTGTGGATATTCGTCGAGGCTCCCCCAGGTTTGGACGTTGGACATCCGTGGAACTCTCCGAGGAGAATCGTCGTCAATTGTGGGTGCCGCCCGGTTTTGCCCATGGTTTTTTGGTGCTTTCTGCCATGGCGGACATCATTTACAAAGTCACGGATCTCTATCACCCGGAAACCGAGCAAGGCATTATCTGGAACGATCCGCAACTGGCCATTGATTGGGGTGTTACTCACCCGGTCATTTCGCCCAAAGACCAAAAACTCCCCAATCTGGCCGACGCGCCATGCCTGCCGATCTATCAAGTCAGTTAAGCTGAGTCTTTTAAGCTTAATGTTTTTGCAAGATTATTGCCAATTATTTTTGCCAGAAGAACTGGAACAGCATTTCCTATTTGGCGCATGGCTTCACCCCAAGCCCCTTTGATAACAAAATTATCAGGGAATGTTTGAATGCGTTTAGCCTCAAATACGGTAAAGTAGCGAACGCTACCATCAGGATAGCGAATCATATTTTCTCCACCAGGCACGCCATGACCACCTGCTTTAATGGTTTTCGATGGCCAATCAAAATCGCTACCAGTATGCCCAGGATAACTGCGCGCACCATCCCTGAACGTGTGATCTCCGAATGTGTGTTGTTCACGAGGATCAGGAATATCAGACAGTGTATCACGGATCGTTTTCCAAGGCTGAAGTTCTGGTTCGAACAAGCCGAAGCGATGCTTTAAATGGATTTTTTTTTCGTTGGCGGATGCTGCCATATGTTGGCAATGCGATATTGAAATTTTGTGGCGTTTCCAATACTCTCCAGTGACATGCATCTCCCATAACAACCTGTCTTCAGAATGGGTTGGTTCTGGAAATGACCAAGATTTATCAAGGTCTGATCTTGTGCCGACTATTACAACACGTTCTCGTGTTTGAGGAATACCATAGTCTGCTGCATTTATAAGTTTTGCTTTAACATCATATTTTATTCCTGAATGTGAGGATTTGGTTGTCATGCGCAACTGTGTCAAATGATCGCGCCAATTCATAGATGCTTTGGCTAAAAAATCTGGGAATGTTAGACGGAGTATAATATATTCAAAATAATCTGAGAAGCTGGTGCGGAGCAGCCCCTTGACATTTTCAAAAATAAATGCTTGTGGCGTTAGTTTCTCAATGGCTCGTATGGCATATGGAAACATATCTCGGTTGTCATGATTTGCTTTATGTTTTCCTCCAAGTGAAAATGGCTGACATGGTGGACCACCAGCAACAAGATCAATAGCAGTATAATTATTAATATCAAAATCCTTGATGTCACCAAAAAAAATTTTATCTTTTTCAAAATTCGCAGAGAGGGATGCGTAGGCATCCTTATTGCACTCAACAAATGCTGCGTGTTTAAACCCAGCAAGCTCAAGTCCCTTTGCCAAGCCACCAGCTCCGGAAAATATTTCAAGAGACCGCATGACTGAATCACCCGATGCTTTCCAAATGACGTTTTATATTATGGATAATTGTATCTTTATCCTTGGGGATACCATGACATTTCGTTGCCCAAGAACGTCCAATATGAATGACATCCCAGTCTGACTTGGCCTGTTCATAACGTCCACTGCCTGGGTCATGATTTCCGAAGCCATCTAATGCCATATTCCAAAGTGGTTTATGCAATTTAATGAGTCCAGATTCAATTGTGCTAATCATATCTGATCCTTCCTGTTCAAAGATGACAAAGCGGCATGTAAAATCTTTGAGCAGAAGGTCGGATGAATTTGAAATATTACGGCTATGTTCTTTTAGGCGAGTATATAATTCCCGATATTGAGTTTCCGTGCTATCCGAAACGCGTGCCTGACGCCATCCTTTTGGGACTGCCTTGCCTACATAGATAGGATATCCATAGGAGAGGCGGTTAAGTTCGGCGTACTTTTTATATAGATGGTTGGTGCCCGTGTAGTAAAGCGCGTAAACCCCTGTCCCTGGAAATGTTTCTGGTGGAGGTAATTTTTGCACTGGTGTTCCGTTGAAAAAGCGAACCGCATCTTTGACAAGTTCGGTAAATGCATCATTTTGGTAAACGTGCTTCTGTCTGTTAAAGGGTTCGGATTTCATGTTGCTAAAGAGACCTGGGATAAGATGTGAATCGTTTTTTTATGCTCTCCGCGATTAACGATGCTCTGGTATTTATCTGGGACGTGTAGATAACCATTCGCGCAAAATGTCATTTAAATTGCATGCGCCACTCCCCACCCATGGCCTGGAAAGCAATAAATACGTCCAAATCCAATCCTGGATTGACCGATAGCAATCCCCTGCGGATCAATCGGTCCCCTTCGTACCAATCCGCCTTGTCAAACAGGGTATCGGTAAATTCTGGCGCATCGTCTGGATCATTCCAGTTGCTCTCGAAATCTGCGCTGTTCCCGCTCATGGGCTTTACTCAAAAAGGGTGTGTCTGTACCCATCGCGTGCCGTTCACAAACAACGTGCATGCAAACTGACCTGAAAGGCCAGAATGTCAATGCTTGAAGTGTCGAATGCCAGTAAAAATCATGGCCATGCCATGTTCGTTGGCAGCGGCGATGACCTCTTCATCCCGGATCGAACCACCAGGCTGAATGATCGCAGTGGCTCCGGCTTCGGCTGCGGCATCAATGCCATCCCGAAATGGAAAAAAGGCATCCGAGGCCATCACAGATCCATGGATGGGATTGACTTCAAGGTTTCCTGTGCGCGCAACGTCCCCGGCCTTGCTGATGGCAATCCGTGAGGAATCCACCCGACTCATTTGACCGGCTCCAACTCCCATCGTGGTCTTGTTTTTGGCGTAGACAATGGCATTGGACTTGACATGTTTGGCAATTTTCCAGGCAAACAGCAAATCCTCCAATTCGGATGGGGTGGGCGCGCGCTGGGTCACGGTTTTGATTTCATTGTCATTCAATACCGCCAGATCCGACTGTTGCACCAGAAGGCCACCTGCAACACGTTTCAGGTCCATTTTCAGGATCCCCTCCCGCGTCGTGGCCGGTACAACGGGTCCAGATGTTTCCAGCAGACGCAGATTGGTCTTGGTTCCCAACAGTTCCCTGGCCGCATCGGTAAAGCCGGGAGCAATGACTGCTTCGACGAATGTGGCCGTGATTTCCTTGGCCAGTCGGTCGTCAACCTGACGATTGCAGGCAATGACGCCTCCAAAAGCAGAGACCGGATCTGTGTCACGGGCACGCAGATAAGCGGTTGTCAGATCCGGGTCTGAGGCCACCCCGCACGGATTCGTATGCTTGATGATCGCAATGGTGGGTTCCATGAATTCGCGTACCAACTCGAAGGCCCCATTGGCATCATTGATATTGTTGAAAGAAAGTTCTTTGCCTTGCAGTTGTCTGGCATGGGCAATAGTGCTTCCCGGTGGAGAGCTGTCTTTGTAAAACGCGGCTTGCTGGTGGGGATTTTCGCCATAGCGCAGTTCCTGATGCTTGTGAAACTGGAGCGTGAGTATGTCTGGAAACAAGACCTGATTGCCGTCTTTATCCAGTGCATTCAACCAGTTGGCAATGGCTGCGTCATAGGCGGCTGTGCGGGCGAAGGCTTTGCGGGCCAGTTCGGCATTGGTTTTGGTCGAGATGGCACCCTGATTGGCCCGCATTTCGGCCAGTACCCTGGTGTAGTCTTCAGGGTCCACCAGAACGGTGACCCAGCGATTGTTTTTGGCTGCGGAGCGGATCATGGCCGGGCCACCGATGTCGATGTTTTCCATGGCTTCATCGAGGGTACAGCCTGTGCGGGCGATGGTGGCTTCAAAGGGGTAGAGATTGATGACCACCAAATCAATGGGAACCAGATGGTTTTCCTTCATTTGGAGTTGGTGTTTGCGATTGTCGCGCACGGACAGCAGACCAGCATGAATGCGGGGATGCAGGGTCTTGATGCGGCCATCAAGCATTTCTGGAAAGCCGGTGAAATGGGCGACTTCTTCCACACTGACGCCATTGCTTTGCAGGGCGCGGGCTGTCCCACCGGTAGAAAGGATGGAAACACCAAAGGAGGCCAACCCTTGACCCAGAATGGCCAGCCCGGTTTTGTCTGAGACGCTGATGAGGGCGCGTTTGATAAAGTTCATGGTCATGGCTGTGGACCGTTAACGGTTCCTCTTGAAAAGGGCTGCAAAAAAGCCGTCGCAACCAGTGGAATGTGGCATCAGTGTAAGAAATGAGTCGGTACAGTATAAGCCCGTGATGCCCTGTTCCGCCAGGGTTGCCATGGCAGGCACCAGGCGAAAATCATGATTTTCACGTAAAAAAGCGTTGGCCACGGCTGCGTTTTCTTGTGGGAGCAGAGAGCAGGTGGCATAGACCAGGCGTCCACCGGGTCGGGTCAGGCGTGCCCCGGCAGCCAGCAGCGCGCGTTGGCGATGGTGGAAGGTGGTGATCTGGTCTGGGGTCAAACGCCATTTGACTTCGGGGCGACGGCGCAGGGTGCCGATGCCACTGCAAGGGGCATCCACGAGTACGGCATCGGCTTTGCTGGTCCAGGGGCGCAAGGAGGGATCGCCTTCGTGACGCAAGGGCAAGGTCTGGATGATGCGGATTCCGGCCCGGCGGATACGTTGTGGCAGACGGGCAAGGCGTTGGGTGTCGGAGTCGGCGGCCAGGATGCGTCCCTGATTGCGCATCAGGGCAGCCATGTGGAGCGTTTTGCCACCTGCACCCGCGCACAAGTCGATGACCGTTTCGCCTGGGCACGGGGCCAGCAATAGTGAAATCAATTGACTGCCTTCATCTTGAATTTCAAAGCCTCCTTGACGAAAAGAGGTCAAGGTGGTGACAGGGTGATGTCGGGTCAGGCGCAAGCCGTCCGGGGCCAGGGGAAGCGGAGTGGTGATCACGCCTTCGGCGGCCAGAGCAGCGGCGGTTTGTTCCCGTGTGGAGCGCAAGCGGTTGACCCGCAGGTCTGTGGGAGCAGGTTGATTGAGGGCATGACCCAGTTTTTGTGCGGTATCAAGGCCCCATTGATCGACAAAGGTGTCCCATATCCAGTCCGGGAGGGAACATTCTTCGGCTGGGGGAGCGGTGGGAAAGGGGGGCAGGGGGAGGGATGGAGGTGGTTCGTGCAGCAAGGCGCGCAGTTGCAATGCGTCCCATGCCTGGAGGTCGGCCAGGGCTGCGGCGGCGAGTTCCAGGGGGCCGGGTTGGCGATTGGGAGCCGCATGCAGCAGGTGGCCTTGGAGTCGTCGTTGGTGGCGTAATACCGTGAAAACCAGATCTCCAACCGGAGTTCTTTCTTTGGGACCAGAACCTCGTTGTTTGAAAAACCGGGTCAATTCGATGTCTGCCGGGGTGGATCCGTCGAGGATTCTGGTCAGAGGTTGGACGGCCAGGGCAATGATTTGGTCGGGTGTCATGGGGTTCACAGTTGAAGATGGAGAAACTATTGGGTGGGATGCAGAGGGAACCATTCCGCCTGGTGGGGTCCAGGGGCCATGCCAAAATTAATCTATTTCATCAACATATGAAGATCATGCATTTTTAAAAAACAAAGGCAAAGTCAAAAGCAAAACCCTGGGGGATGAATCCCCCAGACCCCCTCTTTTTTTTTAATAATTTTTTTTAAAAGCAACATCACATGGCCGGGTCTGATGTTGCATCGGCAACCGTGATTTCCAGGACACTTTTGACCAACACCGCCAGGGGCACGGCAAAAAATACCCCGGCCACCCCCCAGAGCGAACCAAAAATCAAAACGGCCAACATGATGGTGGTGGGATGAACCTTGACGGTTTCACCCAGGATCAAGGGAGCCAACAGATTGCCATCAATGAGCTGAAGGAGGCCATACACAATGAGGGGGTGAGTGGCCTCCCAGGTGAGACCCCATTGAAGCACTCCCAACACAACGACCGGAAAAGTGACCACAGCCAACCCCAAAAAGGGGATGAGTACGGACAGGCCAGTCATGACTGCCACCAGAAAGGCATATTCGAAACCAATATACATGAATCCGATATAGCTGGAGAGTCCCAGCAAAAGCAATTCCCAGAATTTGCCGCGAATGTAACCGCCAACCCCGGCATTGACTTCCCGCATGACCCGGTTGACCAGGGTGCGTTCCCGTGGCAGGTAGCGTGAAAAGGTTGTGAGCAGTTCGGTTTTGTCTTTGATGAAAAAAAACACCAGAAATGGCACCAGAAACAGATAAAGCAGCAAGGAGATCAAGCCGGGCACTCCCCCTTTGAGGAGCAGGGAGATGGAATCCGCAGCCCAGCCTTGAGATTTTTCCACCAGTCCCAGAAGCATGCTTTCGGCAAAGGGGGAGTCGATCAGGCCTGAAGCCGACTCGGTGAGTTGGTGCATCAGGGCTTTCAAGGTAATGGTGAGTTTGGGGATGTCGGTGGCAATCCTGGAGAGATCCTGGATGAGAATGGGCACGAGCAGAAAAAAGAAGGCCATGCCGAGCAGCATGAAAATGGTGAAAATCACCAACACCGCCAACATGCGGGGAATGCGAATCCGTTCCAGGGGACGGATCATGCCTTCGAGCAGATAGGCCAAGATGATGGCCGTGAAATAGGGGGCCAATGCTGCCCCAAAAATGAGCAGGGTCAGGGAAGCCAGGAGCAATGCCAAAAACAGTCCCATGAACTGGGGATTCTGCAGGCGTTGAAGACATATGGAGAAAAATGGTGGCATAAGCGACGCTTCTTCAGGGGTTGGTCAAGGAGTTGGAGGGAGAATGAGAACCAAAGTCCCTGGTTGCACACATTGAAAGAGTTGAATGACATGGGAGGGTTTCATACGGATACATCCAGCGGAAACGGGTGTGCCCAACCTGGAAATGTGTGGGGTTCCATGAATATAGATAAAACGTTCACGGGTATCGACTCCAGGACCGCGATTGAAACCTTCTTCAAGTCCTTCCAGCCATAAAATGCGGGTCGTGATGAAATCCTCGTTCGGGTCCGTGCTGTCTGCCACGATTGCACCGGTGGGTTGACGTCCTTTGAAAATCATGCCCAAAGGGGCTTGGTCGCCGATGAGGTCGCAGATGCGATGCAATCCTGTTGGTGTGCAACCACTGTTTTGGATGGTGCCGAATCCGGCTTTGCCAGTGGAGATGGGCCAATGACGTTTTTTTTTGCGCGGCCATTGGGCACCAGGGCTGGAGTGACCGAGCAGATGCAGACGCTGAGTGGCCCCCAAAACCACGATGGCGGGCTGGATACCGTCCCAGCCCGCCTGACGCAGTTGTTTTTTGCCTTGAGTCAACGGGTTAATCGTCGCCTCCCATGATGCCGAGCAGGCGCAGCAGACTCATGAAGAGATTGAGGATGTTCAGGTAGATGGACAAGGCAGCCACCGATGGGGCCATGGCCCAGGGTTGGGCTTTGAGCTGCTGGGTTTCGTAGAGGATATAACCGGCGAAGATGACGCAGCCCGCAGCGGACATGGCGAAGGAGAGGGCGGTCGAATGCAGGAAGAGATTGATCAATCCTCCCACGACAACGACGATGAGTCCGGCGAAGAGCATGCCGTGCATCATGGAGAGATCGCGTTTGGTGGTCAGGGCGTGGAAGGTCAACCCCGTGAAGACCGCACCGGTCATGAAAGCTGCTTGACCCACGACACCAGACATTCCCGCACCAATATAATAGGCGATCACCGGACCCACGGAGAGTCCTGAAAGGCCGGTAAAGAGAAAGAGGGTGGCGGCGTTTTTGACATGGAAAGCCAGGAACATGGCACCAAACATCATGAGCATCAGGATGATGGGATGTTCACGGGCAAAGGGCAGGGTCATGCCGACATAACCTGCGGCCACGGCCACGATGAGGCTGGAGGCCAACAAGGCGTAGACTTGTTTGAGGTAGGTCACCACACTGGCTTCCAGGTTCATGCTGGCCTGGAGGGTGCCCCAAGGTGAGTTTTGCGCATGGTTGCGATTCAGATCAATTGGCATCTTAAGACTCCATCCGTTTTTGTGTTGTGGTGTTGGGCCGTTTGTGGAGGCCTGCCATGAGATTTTTTATCATTTCATAGCAACTGATTGTCAATCATAGCACAAACAGTGATGCCAAGCAAATGAATTCCACAGCAAGGTTGGAAGGGTTCTGTTGCAGGCATGGTCCAGGTTGTTTGTTGTGATTACATCTCGATCAGGCAGCACCACCGGGACGCATCAGGGCGTTTTCCACCTCCTGGCGCAGGGCGCGGTTGGTCAGGAGTTCAATCAGGGTCAAAGCAAAATCCATGGCTGTGCCCGGTCCTCTGGAAGTGATGATCCGTCCGTCGCATACCACCGGCGTCTCCTGGTAGTTGATGGTGGCAAGGTGTTGGTCGGGGATGCATTCGGGATAACTGGTCGCTTTTTTGCCATGCAACAGACCTGCGTTGGCCAGAACCAGGGGCGCGGCGCAGATGGCACCAATGAACTTGCCTTCCCGATCCATTCTTTGCAGCAGGGCGTGAATCCTGGGATCAGCATCCAGATGGGTGGTCCCAGGCAAGCCTCCTGGCAGGACGATCATGTCAAAAGTCTCATGTTGTACGGCGTCCAGGGTGGTATCCGGCACCAGAACCACTCCACGACTGCACGTGACCGGTCCTGTCTGCACTCCGGCGGCGATCACTTCGATCCCGGCCCGACGCAAAAGGTCTATCAGAGTGATCGCCTCCAATTCTTCGCAGCCAGAAGCCAAGGGAATCAAAACTCGTTTCATGATGGTTCTCCTGTTTTGAGGGGTGAAGGGTAAAAAGTGTCGTGGTTATGCATCATTGGCTGTTTTGTTCTTTTAAATCAATCAGTAATTGTTTGATTTCCCGGTGCAGGGAGGGGGTGGTATGTACGGGGGAGGCGGGGGCGGCAGGCGCGTGTTGGGCTTTTTCCGCCAGATCCACCAGTGCCCGGATGGCATCTCCAGAGGTTTTCAATCCTTTGCGTTGTCGGAAGGCATCCAGAAGTTGAAAGGCATCCTGGGGCAGGGCATGTTTGGCCAATTCCAACAACTGTTTGACTGCCAACTCCATGGAACCCTGACCTTCGCCAAACGCCTTGTCCCGGTATTGTCTCAAGGCGTTGCGGGTCTCCTGGGACAAAATGACCTCCGCAGCTCGTTTGGCGGCTTCAAATTGGGCCTCCCGCAAGTCGGAAAACATCATGGTGCGTGTCTTTTTCAACATGTGACGTTCCACCCAGGAGTCCAACTGGGCAATGGCCTTGCCTTCCGGGTCAGGGGTATCGGGAATGGCTTGCAGCGTTTCCAGAGGCCACCCGGAAAAATTCATGCGACCCTTGTCAATGGCGATCAATATATATTCTCGCACAAATGTGAAATTGGCTTCGGTGACGGTTTCGTCCGGTTCAGCCTTGACGATCATGTTCTTGACCCTCGTTGCGGTGAAAAAATATCCAATATCAGATATTTTGGCATTATTGACCTCATGGCGTCAACGGGATTTCAAGCAGGCATACCTGACGGGTGCAACACAGGCGTTATCGTGCGTAAGATATCGACTGGAATGGCTCCGGCACGCAGCAGAAGAACCTGTTTTCCATCCGTTTTGATCAGGGTGGAGGGGAGGGCGTTGGGGTGGGTGATCCCGTTGAGTACAAGAAGTTTTTCATCACTCCAGATGCGGCGGATCTCCTCGGCGTGGCAAGGAGTGGGTTCTCCGGCGCGGTTGGCACTGGTGGAGATCAGGGGACCATGCCAGAGGTTGAGCAGTGCCTTGATGAGCGGGGCAGGGGAGATGCGCACCGCAATTTCTCCTGTGTGGCCGGTGAGCAGAGGAGATATTTCAGGTCGGGCCGGCAGTACCAAAGTCAAAGGTCCGGGCCAAAAACGGTCCATGAGGGCCTCGGCCACAGGAGAAGGGGGGAGAATCAGGGCGTCGAGTTGTGCCCGATTCTTGACCAGAAGAATGAATCCCTTGTCCATGGGGCGCGCTTTCATGCGGATCAGGCGTTCCACAGCCAAAGGAGAATCAGGATCGGCAGCCAGACCGAAAAGAGTTTCGGTGGGCAGGCCGATGACCTCTCCTTGGGTGAGAGCTGTCACGGCTGCGTCAAGGTCGTTGTCAAGGTTCCCGCTTGTTGTGTCCGATTCCGGTTCGTCTCTGCGGGTCAGGTTGTGATCATTCAAGGGCATGGGATGTTTCTTGATGTCGATTCAGGTTTGGTCTTGCATGTCAGACCTTGATTTTTGGGGGGCTTTCCATCAGATGTCAAGGTTAATGCGGATTGGGTGGCATGGCAACAAATGAGGCCAAGGAGAGGATGGTTTTGACTTTGCTTTTGACTTGTTGGTCATGAAGGGGCATTATTTTCCATTCGTCTCTTTTTGTGGACGATGTGTTCGCATCATTGTTTAGTGATGCACCGGGGTGACTGCTCCTTTGGATGCGACAGGAGTGGAAACCCTGTTATTTCTATCCTGGATACGTCATTTTCATGCACTTTCGACTCTATTTTCCCAGGTGGCGTTTCCCTTATAATCTTGGGGATACGGTCATGTTGTCTTGTGTCTTTAAGGCCGTGCGTCACATTTTGAATCCAGACCTCTTTGAGGTGATCGCGGATCAAACCACTGTGGATCTTTTTTATAATGATCCTTATGTTGACCGGTTGCGTACCGCCACGTGGCTGGAGCGAAAATTGATCAAAAAAATCGACCAAGGTTTTTTTGGTAAAAATCGAGTGGTGTTATGGCCAACCTGGCAGGAATCGGTTTTTCAGTACCTGGCGACTGGTGATCATTTGCAATGTTTGATTGAAAGTCCCAATCGCAATGTGTTGTCTCTTAACAATGCATGGCTGTTGGGGCCTGAATTTGTCGAGTTCGAGGATCTGCGTCCCAGGATTCATTTGACTGCCGAGGAACTCCATGTCGCAAGAGAGGAGATTCCACCTAACAGCATTGCCATTCATGTTGCCCAGATTCGCAACACCCAATCGCGTTTGGATGGGGAAACGTTGCGTTTTCGGCGCGATGGGTGGCAGGTGTTGGTCTCGCGCATCAAACAGTATGATCCTTCCATCACCATTTGGGAGGTGGGTCGGAATGCCTTTCTGGGGGTGGGCGATCAAGCTTTGATTGTTGACAAAGATATCCGGTCATTGGCAGCACGTTTGGCCATGATGCGATTGGTGATTCTGTCTGATGGGGGCATTCACAACGTATGCAATGCCATTGACAAAAATGTTTTGCTTTTTCAGGCTTATGAATTCAATCCTCCAGACATGTTCAAAATGGGGAATGCCCTGTTCAACCCGGATTATCATTTGCAATGTCGTTTGGGATGTCACATCTTTTCAGATATTCTCAAGACGTCTTCCACAATGAATCACTGCAATCGGGAATGTTATGGTCTGGATGCTCATTTGCTCGCCGAGGATGCTATTTCTTTTTTACGTCGGTTTCCTTTGGGGGGATGATTGAGATTTCATACTTGATGGTTTGTTTCGTTTTCTACTATTAGGGGTCCAGGGGGATTATCCCCCTGGTGGGGTCCAGGGGCGAAGCCCTTGGTGGGGTCCAGGGGCGAAGCCCTTGGTGGGGTCCAGGGGCGAAGCCCTTGG
>JAMOBH010000405.1:0-4391 GCA_039908085.1 Magnetococcus sp. YQC-5 | reverse complement strand
CGGTCTGTTGAAAACAGGGACATTGGCAACTAACAATCAACCAGTATGACCGGCAGGGGGGATCAATTCTTCGTGTCGCCAGGGGGTCAATTGTTCGTGTCGCTTGACACCCATTACATTGACGGCCATTCAGGCCCATGGGAAACCTGCCAAGCATGCCGTGACTTCTGGTCTCCAGAAGAGTACAGGGACTATGCCGAACATCCGGTCAACGTGCCGAGATACTGAATGGGGGGCATTGGGGAGCTGCCGACGAGACCCAGATCCTGGGCAAAAAATTTAGACCGTGGAGGCCGTTTTTGGACACCCCAAGCCAAGACACCATTGGATGAGCCAAACGATGTAAGATTGCTTGACATTTCATGCAAAACAGGAGAGTGTTTCCCCCTGGAGTAAAGAGGGGCTCGGCCATCTGCGGGCAAACAAACCACGCTCTGCTCCACCGGACAACAAAGCATCCGTGCCCGAAGAAACGCAGTCTGATGCAATACATGACATATAAAGGATTTAAAAATGCCCGCAACGACAAAAGAATCCAAAAAAACTAATAATTTTTTAGACTTGATCTTTCCTCAGAAAAATCCTCTTTTTGCACTTTCATCGAAAGAAGGCAGGCAAGGGGAAGAAGAGGTTGAACCCGTTATTACCGACCCGAACAAACTCAAAAAAATTCTTTCTCATGTTATGAAAGGAGAGGGAATAGCGTATTTCAGGAGAAATGAGCGTGGTGAATTATATCACTGTCAAATAAGATTGGACAATGAAAACCAATTTATTAATTTTGACGAAACTGCTCATCCAAAGAAAATCTCTAAAGGCCAAACAAATTCCGACGAACAGAAAAATCCTTCGTTGATTGTTTATGATGTCGTGCCGGCCCCTAAAGAACTGCAAATGCAGCCAAAACAAAATATTACCATCATGTTCTCCTTCTACGGATGGCATTACCGCGCGGATGTGGTCGTACTCTCTCCTGAGATTGACGGATGGGTATTATCCTACCCAGAACGTTTGACAAAAATTGGGCAGCAACGGGATTGCTTCCGCGCCATTGTCAACAATACTGATACCTGTGTTTATGTTATTCGAGAAGCTGGGTGTTATGTGGCAGATCCCGCTGTCCATGATGTGGGCATTGGTGGTTGTTCCTTTATGCCATCACCCGATGAGGCTAATATGGCAATCGGGTCAAAAATCAAGATCACTCTGGAATGGAATGACCCACCGGAAGAGCGCAACACAGTCAATGTCGAGGGGATCATCAAAGCAAAAAGCGGCAACGGTCTTTATCATGTCGTTTTTGTCGGGATTGGCGCACGCACGAAGGAGGCCATGCTCCTCGGTAATTTGGTGACCTTTCTGCAGAATGTGCGTTTGTGCCAGACGAGTAAAGGATGCGCAGGTTGCAGGCCAGCAACATGCATCAAGTGTCAACAGCTGTCCAAAGAGACGGAATAATCCGCTGAAACTTTCAGGAGTATGTACGACCGAAAACGCCTCTCTCATTGATGATGCTCTGGAATCTGTTCACGCTGAACCGGCACATCTGTTGCTTTTGTTGCTCCGGAGGGGCATGATGCTTACCCGATACCTGCCCGAATTTTAATATCGGGCGGGACAATCCCTGGCAAACACACAAGGAGCCAACCATGTCCAACGAATCCCAATGCCCATTCACCAGAGCGCACGGAGCCAGAACCGTTGCCGGAGTCCAATCGAACAGTGACTGGTGGCCCACACGACTGAATCTCAAAATCCTGCATCAGCGTTCCGAAAAATCCAACCCCATGGACAGACAGTTCAACTATGCGGAGGAGTTCAAAAAACTCGATCTTGCTGCGCTGAAGCAGGATCTGTATGCCCTCATGACGGATTCCCAGGAGTGGTGGCCTGCCGACTGGGGCCATTACGGCGGGCTGTTCGTTCGTCTGGCGTGGCACAGCGCGGGCACCTACCGCATCTCAGACGGGCGTGGCGGCGGTGGTACCGGGAATCAGCGTTTTGCCCCGGTCAACAGTTGGCCAGACAACGGCAACCTCGACAAGGCCCGCCGTCTGCTATGGCCGATCAAGAAGAAGTACGGCAACAGGATCTCCTGGGCTGACCTGATGATTCTTGCCGGCAATTGCGCACTCGAATCCATGGGCTTCAAGACCTTCGGATTTGGTGGAGGTCGAGAGGATATCTGGGAACCGGAAGAGGAGATATACTGGGGAAGTGAGGAGGCTTGGCTGGCCGACAATCGTCACGGAGATGACAACAAACTCGAAAATCCGTTGGCGGCGGTTCAGATGGGTCTGATCTATGTGAATCCTGAAGGGCCAAATGGCAATCCCGATCCTGTGGCCTCGGGGCATGACGTGCGCGCCACATTCACCCGCATGGGAATGACCGACGAAGAGACCGTTGCTCTTGTGGCTGGCGGGCACACCTTCGGCAAGGCCCATGGTGCTGGGGACCCGTCGCTGGTGGGGCGCGAACCTGAGGGTGCCCCCATTGAGGCAATGGGATTGGGTTGGAAGAATGCCTTCGGCACCGGCAAGGGAGTACATACCACCACCAGTGGTATCGAGGGAGCCTGGAAACCAAACCCAACCCAGTGGGACATGGGCTACTTTGATATGCTTTTCGGTTACGAATGGGAGCTGACCAAAAGCCCGGCGGGTGCGCAACAATGGGTGGCAAAAGAGGTCAAGCCAGAGCACATGATTCCTGATGCCCATGATCCATCGAAGAAGCATCCGCCGATGATGACCACGGCAGACTTGTCGCTGCGTTTTGATCCGGGTTTCGAAAAAATCTCGCGCCGATTCCACAATAACCCTCAGGAGTTTGCCGACTCCTTTGCCCGTGCCTGGTTCAAGCTGACGCATCGCGATATGGGCCCCCGTGCCCGGTACCTTGGCCCCGAAGTCCCATCCGAGGATCTTCTCTGGCAAGATCCCGTGCCTGTCGTGGATCATGAACTGGTCAATCTCCAGGAGGTTGCGGCATTGAAGGCCCAGATTCTGGCATCGGGTCTGTCCGTCCCGCAACTGGTGACCACGGCCTGGGCATCGGCTTCAACCTTTCGGGGATCGGACAAGCGGGGCGGTGCCAATGGAGCGCGCATTCGACTTGCGCCGCAGAAGGGCTGGGAGGTGAATCAACCCCTCGAACTGGCCCAGGTATTGGGAGTGCTTGAAGCGATTCAAAAGGATTTCAACGGGGCGCAGTCCGGCGGCAAGAAGGTGTCACTGGCCGACCTCATTGTGCTGGCTGGCTGCGCTGCCGTTGAAGCCGCGGCGCGCAACGCGGGGCATGAGGTGAAGGTGCCTTTCACCCCTGGACGCACGGATGCTCTTCAGGAGCAGACCGATGAGACGTCGTTCTCCGTACTGGAACCGGTGGCAGACGGTTTTCGCAACTATCAGCGTGCTGGCATCAAGACGCCTGTCGAGGAGTTATTGCTGGACCGTGCCCAGTTGTTGACTCTGACTGCTCCGGAAATGGCTGTGCTGGTTGGCGGCCTGCGTGCCATCCATGCCAACGTGAGAGATGTCAAACACGGCATCTTTACAAGTGAACCCGGAAGACTGACCAACCAATTCTTCGTCAACTTGCTCGATATGAATACTGAATGGCGGCCCTCTGCGACCGAAGGAGTATACGAAGGGTGTGATCGCTCTTCAGGCCAAGTCAAATGGACGGCTACTCGGGTCGATCTCGTGTTCGGGTCGAACTCCGAGCTCAGAGCGATTTCCGAGGTCTATGCCTGTGATGACAACGAGCGGAAGTTCGTTTTGGACTTCATCGCTGCCTGGAACAAGGTAATGAACTTGGGGTGTTATGGTCTGGCGTAACCCGTTAAAAAAGAGGGATTTTCGCCTGGAGCGTATCTGAGGGGGAGAGGGCGCAGACCTGGGCGTTCCCGTCATGTTGGAAGCTGCTGCGCCTGTAGCAGAGGATCGCAACCAAAGCCGGTGGGCCAGGTCGGCGCGCTGCAATAGACCCGTCTGCTGCCCAGATGGATAAAAACCAGCACACAGCCCGTCATCTTGCCCATGGGGGTAAAGATCTCCTTGGAAAAAAATTGGAGGATGCGGATCTGTGCCTTGAGCAGCCTGATCTCGGCATCGTGTCGAGGACTGAACAGTTGGGCCATCATGGTCCACAGGAGGAAGACGAACTGGTGCATCATGGTCAAGGGTCGCACCTGCGCAATTTTCAAAAAATGGTTTAAAGGCCACGGGAACAGCCTCATCCTACATTTTGGTACAGCTCTCAGAAAGGGCCCGCAAAGGGGAGGCCCCTCCCCCCTCCTCACCCGAAACCATGGGGTCGGATTGTGCATCTCCGAAAACCGGTTGAGGTCGGATGGATCCTGGCTGAGGTCGGATCGACACCGGTTT
>JAMOBH010000059.1:0-21263 GCA_039908085.1 Magnetococcus sp. YQC-5 | reverse complement strand
AGGGGTCTGGGGAGGCGGTTCACCGCCTCCCCAGAAAATTTCGCCAAGAAGGGATCTGAACGATCCCCCCTCCCAGACCCATCCTTCCCTTTCTTTAATTAATTTTGTAAAAATTAATGATCACGGCCATAAAATCAATCCCCATACCAGTACCACATTCAGCAAGGCCAACAAAACCGCTGCGGAGCCTAAATCCTTGGCCCGACCCGACAATGCATGATGCTCAGGACCAATCCGATCCACCACCGCTTCCAGGCCTGAATTCAGCAGTTCGAACGCCAACACCAACAACAACGACCCCATCAGCAAGGCCCGTTCCACCGCACCGTCGCCCAACCAGGCCCCAACCGGCAACAAAATCAGGGCCAACACCGCCTCTTGACGAAAGGCTGCCTCGTTTTTCCAGGCAGCCTGCAAACCCGCCATGGAATACCCCGTCGCATTGATCAACCGGGTCCAACCCGTGGCACCGGGTTTCATGAACATCCCCGCCAGGCCATACGATTCATTCCATCACTCCTATAGCCAGAAAACGTCGAACACAACGAGCAGCTCGACGAGAAAAAACCAATCCCACATGCATCACCGACAAGGTGAGATGAACAGCCCCTGGCAGCCGGGTTTCAGCCACGGCAACCACTCCGTCATTGGGTTTTTCCAGGCCCCAGATCAACTGGCTCAAACCCAACGGGAGAGTTCCGGCCAATACGCCCACCTCGCGCCCTTCCGGTACACGCATCACCCCATGACCATCCAAGGCACCCGTCATACTTTTTCCCAACAACAGGGATCCCCCAGGCCACCGCGCCAAACGTTGGGCCGAAAAAGAACCCAGAAATGGACTCCCCAAGGCCACCATCCGCCCGACAGGGGCTTCGGGGTGACGCTCCAACATGCGCAACGCCACCAACCCACCCAGACTGTGACACACCAGATGAACCGAACCGGCCTGAACCTGATTCATTCCAGGTCCAAAATGATGTTCCAAAAAGGCCCACAAGGCATCCGCATTCTCCTCAAGACCCTGCTTGACCGTGGGATATTGAAACATCCATGTTTTATAACCAAACCTTCGCAAACGAATATTCATCAGCTTGAATTCAGAGCCATCCAGCCACAAGCCATGCACCAGTACCACGTTCTCCTGTGCCACGCCCCCTCCTTTGTTGCCGACCTTCAACACGCTCATCCAACGAGTTTGATACTCACTTGATCAACTGCACCAACCTCTCCCGTCGTTCATCATGCGTCAACCCGGCCAATTCGTCAACGGCCTGATAAAACCGTTGCATATCCCCATCATGCCGCGCCAACAAAGCCAACAAGGTCGGCACCCATTCGGCATACAGGTTGACTGCCACCAGTTTGGCATTGTTGACCCCATCACGCCACCACTCGGCATACCCCCGACCGCCCGGTTCTGTTTCCAGCGACGCCCCCTCATAGGCTGCCGCAGCCAGAATCCCCCGTTTGCGCGCTCGTTTTTCACGCATGGGCAACGTTTTGGCATACAGCCTGCCCAGACGCTCGCGGGTTGTTTTCACCTGATCGAGAAACCGCTGTTTCGTCGCCAATTCCGCCAAAAAACCCGCCACTGCCCCAGAATCGCCTTGATGACGCAACCACCGCTCCACCCCCACACGACTGACCGCATCGGCAAAAGATTCATTGAAACCGGTATCATCCCGAATATAGAGCTTTTCGTGAGCCAGTTCATGAAAGATCAAGCCGGCAAGATACCTGTCAGGCCAGTTGATGAATGTATTGAGCAAAGGGTCGTCAAACCAACCCAATGTGGAATAAGCCGGTGAACCGGCATCATGGACATCCAACCCTTCCAAACGCAATCCATCGGCAAACAGCCTGGCTTGAGCCTGATTGAAATACCCCCGATAAGCCAGACAACCCATCCATGGAAAACACCAACGCTTTGGTTCCAGAGAAAATTCGGGAGCGGCAAACACCACCCAGGTGGCGTAAGGGCGTTGCAAATCCGCAAAATCCCGATAAGATCCTCCAGTGCCCAAACCCAATTCCCGCACGGCGAATTCACGCATTTGGGCCGCCTGGACCAATCTGGTGTGTAATGCCGCCTGGGTCGAGGTCTCTTCCAACAAGGATTCCACAGAACGTCGTCGCCCCATGAGATCCAATTGCCCCTCCACAGCTTGGAGGTAATAAGGCCATTCCGCACACCCGGAAAGCGACCCCAATACAAAAAACCATGCCAACCAGACTCCAACAACGGATCGATTCGGTTGCTTGATCCAACATTTCATGAATTCAATCTACCCCAAAATGGCCTCCCTCTTGGAAGGCGCGACAAACGGTTGGTGGATGCAAAAGGAACCATGCGCCCAATGAAATTCCAGACAAAGCGCGTCGTGGGGTTTGAGGCGAAGAAAGCCCCTGTGAATCCAATTTAAAAAAAACTGTCCAGATTGAAATGGAAGGCCACAAAACATGCTGCTGAAGTCTCACTCCCTGATTTTTTTTCCCATCGCAGTCGATCATGCTCACCAGGAATTACTATAAACCACAGGAGCATTACCATGAAGTCCGACAAAAAAATCAGAATGGTCCAAAAATCACTCCGCTTTCCCGAAACGCTTGCGGAATGGCTGACAACCAAGGCCGAAACAGAACGACGTTCGTTCAATCAAATCGTCATCATGACACTGGAAAAAATGCAGGAACAAGAATCACCCATGGATGCAGAAGAGGCATGAGGCCATCATACCTTGGTTTGCTGGTATTTTGAAGCCTTCACGCTCTACCGGCGCGAAAGGGGAGATGACACATCTCCCCACGCGACCTGGAGAACAATAATGGCTTTAAAATTAATTGCAACAATTTAAACAATACAGACAGATCTATCAAATGAGAAACATCTGATCAACGACCTGTTGCATTGAGCATACTACCGGTTTTCACGAGTATGCCACACCCTCAACACGTAAACAGTGGATTTTTGAATCTCATAGCGCATTTCATACTGGCCCACCAAGATCCGCCGCACCTCGCGGGGTTCAAACTGGTAGAGTCGTATGCCAATACGAGGGGTGTTCAAAAGAACTACCGGGGCAGCAGTCAATGCTTGTACGGTATGTGCTGCGGCAAGCTGATTGACCGAAGCCAGAAACTCATGCAACCGCACCAGGTCGGATAGTGCCTGGCTGCTCCATTTCAGTTCCATCATCGCGGTATGGGCAACGGTTTGTCAGTACCAAGGCTCTCTGCCCATGCATGGACAGCCCGATGGTCAATGACCTGCCCAGCGTCCACGTCGGCCAGTGCCTCACAAGTCAGGTGATCACGCGCCTCCTCCTGATCGATCCAGGCTGTCAATGCCTGGGTGATGATCCAACCTCGCGAACATTCAAAACGTGCAGCCAACTGATCCATTTTCTCGACCATTGGCAGGGGTACATGTACAGTAAGCAGTTCGGTGTCCAACAATCACAGTCTCCCTTTTAGCCGGAACCCTATTATAGCCAATGCCTAAACTTTGAAACGCGCCACCAACTCTTTCAACTCCTTGGCCATGCCTGTCAATTGACCGGCTCGCTGATCCAACACGCCACTGACGCTCTCCATTTGACTTGCCTCCTGATTCACCGACGACATGGCCCTGGCCACCTCATTCGTTGCGGAAGCCGCTTCCATCACACTCCTGGTGATATCATTTGCCCCCAATGCAACCTGCTGGACCGTATTCGAGACCTCCAACATCCCCTGGCTCGCCTCTCCCATCTGATTGCTCACCTCCAGCATACGCGCAAATACCTGCATGAGCTGGGCAGAACTCTCCGACATCCGCGCCACGGTTCCACCCAGATGTTGCGTTACGTCACTGGTTTCGCCCGCAGCACTTTCCATGGCCTTGCTGACCGCCTCCGCAGCCACGGACTGGGCATTCACCGCATGCACAATCTCGCCATTCGCCAAAGCAATCCCTTCGATCAACCGAATGACATCCTGAATGCCAGCCACCACATCGCCAGACTGCTGCTGAATCGCAAAAGCCTGATTATGAATCATCTGTGTGGCATGACTGGTCTGTCTGGCCAACTCCTTCACTTCATTGGCCACCACTGCGAACCCTTTCCCCGCATCCCCAGCTCCGGCGGCTTCAATCGAGGCATTCAGGGCCAACATATTGGTCTGTTCGGCAATGCTGTTGATGACATCCACCACCGCGCCGATTTCCTGGGCAGATTGGGCCAATTGCGTCATGACATTCCTGGAAGATTGAATGTGCTCGGAAGCTTTCATGGAATGGGTATCTGCATAAGCACACCGTTCCCTCACATCAGCAAAAGATGCATTGACATCCTGAATGGATTCAGCAGCAGAAATGACGGATTGATTGGCCCGCATCGCGCCATCAGCCGTGGAGGACAATTGATGACTCACGCCCTCCGACACTTCCGCCACCTGACTGAGTACCGCTGCCGTCTCTTGAGCTGCCATGGCTACAGACTGGATGTTGTTACTGACCTGCGTGACCCCGGAGGCCATGCCGTGCATACTGGCATTCGCCTCTTCGGATGATGCGGAAATCTGCGACATGGTGGCACTCAACTCTTCCACAGCCGCCGCTGTCGTGCCAGACTGGAGCATCATGTTTTTGGCACTGCTGGAGACCTGACTGGCAACCGAGGCCAAATCAAGAGCGGAGTGTTCCAAATCCTGCGCATTCCTGGACATTTGCTTGATCAAGTCAAACAGGGAAGCCACCATCTGAGACATGGCCCGCCCCAACAGACCCACCTCATCCTCCTGCTGGAAATCCACAGCCACTTGCAGATCCCCGGTTGATACCGTCTGAGCGAACAGTTTAAGGGTCAACAACGGCCCGGTGATCATGCGTGTGATCATGAATACAAACAAAATGGCCAGAATAGCAGACAAAAATGCCACCACCAGAGCCATCACAGCCTGAAAATGAGAATCGGCACGGGTTTTGTCCGCTATTTGCTGTGACTTGACAATGGCCGCTGCAACATTCTCTTCAATGAGAGGTTCCATCCGATGCACGGCTTCCCGCATCTTCTCACTCAAACCATCAATCCGGTTGTTTTGTTCCACCAGGGCCAAAAAACTTCCTTCATACTCCCGCAAATATCCTTGAATGGCCTCCTTGGTCTCCTTGGAAACACTGGAGGCCTCAACATTTTTCAACATGGCAGCCACCACCTCACGCAACTGCTTGACGTATTTCTCCTGACCGCGCAACAGGTAATCCTTCTCATGGCGACGCATCATCAGCAAATCCTGCCAGATGGCGGGGATGTAATGGGCATTCAGAACGCCCTCCACCTTGCGTGCCTTTTCGCTCATCAGCAAATAGACAGGCTCCTCCAATTGTTTAAGAACATCCTGGTTTCGGACAGGCACAAACGCCTCGAAAGCCGCTTGATATTCTCCAAGAGCATGACCCAACGGCTCCTTCAATTGGGCATTGATGCGGGACGACGCCAGAAACGCCCTGAAAGAACCCAATCGATCATTGAATTGTGTCACATATTTCGAGTTCCCACGCACCACGAAATCCTTTTCATGGCGGCGCATCTCACCCAGATCAATCTTGAGTTGCGCCATGTCATAATCGTTGAGCATCTTCTCCATCTCGTGGGCCGCCTTGCGAAATCGGCCCTGCAAGCCAGATTCCGGGTCGAGTCCCTGGGTTTTCCATGCCTCGACAATTTGCTGGAATGAAGTCACATAGGTATCCAGCAAGCCGCGCATCCGATTGGCCATTTGGGTGCTGCTTTCCGAACCGTATGGCTCGTGCAATTTTCCCAATTGATTCGTTTCCTCCTGGGCCAATCCCACGAACTTGACTGCCCGTTCCACATACTTGGGATCCTTGCGGGCCAGAAAATCCTTCTCGCTACGCCGCGCATCCAACATGAAACGATGGATGTTCAGGAAATGATCTTTTCTCGCATCGTATTCCTCAAGCAAATATTCATAAGAATCCAACGAACCAAACAATGCAAGATGATATTGAAAAACCACACTCATGAAAAGCAAACCGGTAATCCCGAAAGCAAACCCCAACTTGCGACCAATGGGTAAATTTCTAAAAAAATTGATTTTTTGCATAGTGTTCTCATTTTAGTTAAATGGACGGGATTTAGAAAAAGAACATTTCGCCACGAATACCCTCATCCGGCCAATCGATCTTCTGATCATGATTCGAACATTTCGTCCACCAAAATGGGCGAACAGGACGTTCTCGCCCCATGTGCCGACCGGATCAACTTTACAGGCAAAAAGTCAAAAGCAAAACCTTGGGGGATGAATCCCCCAAACCCCCTCTTTTTTTTAATAATTTTAAAAAAAAATAATAAAAAAAAGGGTGGGGTGTTGGGGGGCGGTTCACCGCCCGCCAAGGTCTTGTTTTTTTCCCAAAACGTGTGCATCCCGGCAAAGGCCACTCTGTCAGATTTCAGGAGCCTCAGGAAAGACAATCACCGCTCCACTGCCAGAATGGAGTTTGGGGGCAAAAGAGTGTTGTTTGCGGAAGGCCCTGTCCTCTTCCAGAAACAGCGTGATTTCCTCAGGTGGAACGGGTTGACTGAACAAAAATCCCTGTACCAGATCACATCCCAAAGAACGCAAAAATTCCAGCTGGTCCGGGGAGGCCACCCCTTCAGCCACAACCTGAAGATGTAAATTTTTAGCCATCGAAATAATAGTTTTAGTGATGGCCGCATCCCCTGGATCAGAAATGATGTCGCGCACAAAGGCGCGGTCAATTTTCAGGGTATGAATGGGAAACCGCTTGAGATAACTCAACGAGGAATAACCCGTACCAAAATCATCTATGGAGAGTTGCAGATTCATATCCTTGAGGGTTTGCAGGATGGTCACGGTCTCCTTGACGTCGCGCATGAACATCCCTTCCGTGAGTTCCAGTTCCAGATATTTGGGATCCAGCCCGGTATCACGCAAAACCTGTTTGATTTTTTCCGGCAGATCAGGATTCTGAAACTGACGCGCCGACAGGTTGACCGCCATGCGAATAGGGGAAAAGCCTTCCTCCTGCCAGAGCATGTTTTGCTGACAGGCGGTCCGCAACACCCAGTCACCGATGGTGGAAATGAGATCGCTTTCTTCGGCGACCGGAATGAAATTGACTGGGGATACCAGACCCAATTCCGGACTTTTCCAACGAATCAAGGCTTCCACCCCGATGAGTCGCCCGGTAACGACATGAATCTGAGGTTGATAATACAAAAACAACTCATTACGCTCCAGGGCGAGACGCAGACCGTTTTCAATGGACATGCGCTTGCTGGAAACAACACCGATTTCCGTGGTAAAAAATTGAATGGCGTTCCCGCCTTGCGCCTTGGCCCGGCGCATGGCGGCTTCAGACTTCTTGAGGAGGCTCTCTTCATCCCCCTCATCCACAGGAAACAAGGAAACACCCACACAGGCAGAGAGATAATAACGTTCTGATTCCACCACAAACGGCTCGGTCAGGGTGGCCAGGAGCTTTCTGGCAATCCGACTGGCATTCCCACCCTGCATGAGACCCGTGGCGAGAATCACGAATTCATCCCCACCGACCCTGGCCAACGAATCTTCATCACGCAAACAATGGCCAAGACGAATCGCAACCTCCCGCAAAACCCGATCACCAACCCCCCGTCCCACGGCTTCGTTGATCAGCTTGAAGCGATCCAGCCCCAAAAACAGAATGCCCACGATTTGATTGAAACGAATCGCATAGGAAAAAGCCTGTTTCATCCGGTCCTTGATCTGGAGTCGATTGGGCAAACCCGTCAGAGGGTCATGATGCACCAGAAAATGCAATTGTTGTTCGGAACGTTTGATGCCGGAAATGTCAGAAAACACCTTGACAAATTGCCGAATGGCACCATCTCCATCCCGGATGGCATTGATATTGACAAACTCCGGGTAGATCGTCCCATTTTTGCGCTGACACCACATCTCGCCGCGCCAAGTGCCATTGGTGTTCAGTTCATCATGGAGATTCTGGTAAAATGTCTCATCGTGATGGTTGGAATACAGCATGGTCATGGACTTGTGAACCGCCTCTTCCTCCGCATAACCGGTGATGGTCGAAAAGGCCGGATTGACCGATTCGATGATCCCTTGTGCATTGGTGACCATAATGGCTTCGGTGGTATTCTGATAGACGCTGGCAGCCAGACACAATTCCACCTCGGTCTGTCGCCGAACCGCCACCTCGATCTGGAGAGCCAGATTGGTTTTGGTCAGTTCCCGTGTACGTTCCTGAACCCTTTGTTCCAGTTGTTCTTTGTCGTGCTGAATCTGTTGAATAAACTGATGACGATTTTCTTCATGTGTCAGGATGGCGCGTTTCAAACGATAAACGACAACTAAAAAAATCAACAAGATCGACATTATGAAAATAAAAGTATAAGAGACCTCTTTCCATTTATCCTTTTCAATGGCTTGCTGGAGGGGGGTGACATCCTGATAGAGTTCAAACACCCCTTGGATCTCCTGGTCAGGTCCATATCGCAAGGGAATATAGCTTTCCAACAAGGAGTGATCTTCGATGACGCCATCCGTCGTCTGAACCGAACTGCCGAGGAACAGCTCACTGGTGATTTTTCCGGCCAGGGCGGCCTTGACGCCAGGATTGGCAGACTGGTCCTCGCCGACCCATTGTTCCTGGGTGGCGAACACCGTGATTCCATGTCGATTGTAAATTTTGAGTTTGATCAGTGGCAGATCTTTGGTAAAAAACGCCACCATGGCTTGCAGTTGCGCGATTTGGGGCAAAGAACTCAATTGATTGGGATCAGCAGTGGCTGGCTGGCTCAAGAGCGGTTCCAACTGAAGCCACAAGGCGTTGGCCATGGCCCGCGAAAGGACAAGGTGATTTTTTTCTCCCATGCCCAACATCTGCTCGGTCATGACCTGACGATGGAAAATACCCAACAGACTGACCATGATCAAAAGAATAAGAATGGCACTCAAGAACAAAAATTGCAGTTTGCGTGCGCCAAACATGAATCTCTCCCTGGCGAATCCTTAAAACTCTGAATGATTTTTTATGTGACTCATGCACTCCTATTCATAGAAACAATTATACCATAAACGTTCTCAAGGGTCAAACCCTCCATTCCAAACTATATGGTAAAGAAGCCCATTTCCCTATTATCTGGAAGATTTGACAACCGTATTGATAATTGATTGCATTAAGAACCTCACCTCGTCCCCTGCCCCCAGGGGATCATCCGACTTAAATCAGACAGACGAGCAAACCAAGTCGTTCTTCCCAAAATCAAGAAACCAAAGCAACCTGTTTCTCAATTTTGGGAACAGATCACCCCAAAAAATCATCACCACCACTTGGCTGGAGAATTTTCGTGCGTAATGCTGTGACATCTTTGACAAATGTACACGGAAAAAGCCACCCGACCATGGCACGTGCCACAAAAACGCCCCTTGAAAATGGCATCCATGGGCATGGCATTGGCCCCTTTCTTGGGGATGAAAATCTCTGGATGGCAATTGGAACAAGCCAACCAACGGGTATGTGATTCATGGGGAAAACGGACATGGGGCATGGTCTTGGTGTTGGTGAGAATGATATCCAGATCGAGAATCTCCATGTTTTGCTTGCCATTCAACGAGGCGTAAGGCTTGATGATCCCTTCTTTGATTGCCCGCATCCAATCCACCTCACCCCATTTTCCCTCTGGAATGGCAGAAAGAGCCTGGGATGGACTTTGCAACAATTGCATGGCGGGACTGGTTGGATCATGTATGCCATCCTTGGCCAAAGGAACCGCCTTGCTGCGATTGTCGCCCGGTCTGAAACGCTTGTCCGACTCTGACGACACCTCACTGGAGACATTTTCACCAGGAGGTCTGGCTTTCTTTTTGGATTTCTTGCCGGATTCCTCGGCAGCCTGGGCTTCCGCAACAAGGGATGCCACCATCTGGGACGCGGGACTTTTCGATTCATGCCCGGTCGTTGGGGCTGCGGGAGTCTCCTGATTTTTGGCGGTCGTCGGCCCGGTCGTCGGGACTGCGGGAGTCTCCTGGTCTTTTCTGGTCGTCGGGGTTGCGGGAGCCTCCTGATTGTTCCCGGTCGTCGGCCCGGTCGTCGGGGTTGCGGGAGTCTCCTGATTGTTCCCGCTCGTCAGCCCGGTCGTCGGGGTTGCGGGAGTCTCTGGATCCTTTCCGGTCGTCGGCGAGACAGAACTCTGAATTTCATTCCCACTGGTCGGCGAGACAGGACTCTGCGCCTGATTCCCCGTCGTCACGGAGGCAGGCCTTGGGGGATCCTTCCCGATGATCGGGGGCGTGTTTTCCCGACAAGCCCCGGTGGAAACCATCAACACTACAAGCAACAAAACAGGAAAAAACCACTGGATGGAACGGTTCATGCTTATCTTACCTTTCAGTTCGCCTTGAAGTGACCATAAACGGTGATTCAAGCAAAGGTCCGGCCATTGTTGACACGCTTGCTGACAAAAACTTCAATCTCACCCAAACCCGAACGCACAAGTCGGTTCAGACTGCTGCGCTATTTCTCCTTGACCAGTTTCGTGGCCATGGCCATGGTCGCCTGGTTTACCGCCTTCCTCTTTCAACGCCTGGAACTCCATTCCATGCGACTGTTGGGCGAAGCTCAAAACCTGGCCATGACCCAGGCATTCTCCAATGCCTTGTGGCCAAGCCTCTCCGGCTTTCTGCTGGCCTCCCGCGAAATGACTCCACTCGAAATACGCAAACACCCCCTGGTGCCCTATCTCGACTCGCTCCTGGCCAAATTGATGCTTAACTTGAAAGTGGTCAAGGTCAAAATTCACAATGCCAATGGCATGACCCTCTATTCCAGTCAATCCGACCAGATCGGAGAGGACCAAAGCTCCAATCCTGGCGTGCAGGCCGCCCTCGCAGACCTTTTGAACAGCGAACTGATCCAACATTCCAGCTTTGTCTCCTTCGATGGCAAGGTGGCAGACCGAAAAATGATCGTCACCTACGTGCCCATGTTCCGGGATGACCGGGTGCGCGGGGTGTTCGAACTTTATTATGATATCAGTGATCTTCTGGAACATATGCATCACTCCCAACGCTGGATGCTGTTGGGCGTCACCGGGCTGTTCGGCCTCCTCTACGCCCTGCTGTTTGGCATTGTACGGCGCGCTGATGCCATGATTCGAGATCAACATGATCAACTGAGCCAGTATCTCACAGAAATTCGTCAAATCAACGAAACCCTGGAACAACGGGTGGAAGAGCGCACCGAAGTTCTCAAAATCACCAACGATGTCCTCAAGTCGGAAATCATTGAACGCCAACTGGCAGAGGCTGAATTGCACAAACTGACCCGCGCCGTGGAACAAAGCCCTGCATCGGTCATCATTACCGATCTTCATGGCCGGATCGAATACGTCAACCCCAAATTTTGTCAGATTTCCGGTTACTTGGCGTCCGAAGTGCTGGGCCAGAGTCCCAATATTCTGAAATCCGGCAAAATCTCTCCCCAAACCTACCAGGAAATGTGGTCCGCCATTGGTCGCGGTGAAGAGTGGCGCGGAGAATTTCTCAATCGCAAAAAAAACGGTGAACTCTTCTGGGAATTGGCTTCCATCTCCCCCATTCGCGGCAAATATGGACAAATCACCCACTATCTGGCAGTCAAGGAGGACATCACCGACATCAAGGCAGCCCAGGCCACCCTCCAGGACCGCGAGACACGCCTTCAGTTGATCATGGACAACGTGACCGAAGGCATTATCGTGGTCTCCAGCGCAGGGGTCATCGAGTCGGTCAATCCGGCCATGGAACACATTTTTGGCTATCCGCCCCATGAACTGCTCGGCAAACCCGTGGAAATCCTGGTGCCCGACCCCCAAAAACCCGGTCACGAGGAACGGGTACAGAAACTGGCACACAGTGCGGAACCAGGCCTGGCCTTCCAACGGGAAATCGAAGCCCGACATCGCAATCAAACCCGCTTTCCCATGGAACTGGCTGTGCATGTCGTCCGTACCGGTGAACAAGTCCGTTTCATCGCCACCATGCGTGACATCAGCGAACGAAAACAGGCTGAAAAACAGTTGGCTGAAGCACGGCAATCCCAATTTCATCAGGAAAAAATGAGTGCCATCGGTGCTTTGGCCTCAGGCATCCTGCACGAAATCAACAACCCCACCGCTGCCATTACCGGCATCCTGGAAGCCCTCCGGGACATCATGGGAGAAGAGGATACCGAATCGATTGGTCTGTTGAACCTCATGCACGAACAGATTGATCGCATCACCAGCATCACACGGGATGTCTCGGAATTTTCCCAATCCCAACCTGACGAGATCCAGTTTCTGGATTTGAACGACTTGATCAGAAAAAGCGTGCGCCTCATGGGCTTTGACAAACGTTTACGCTCCATCCAAATCAAAATGGATTTGGACAAAACGTTACCTGCCGTCAATGGTTCCGCATCCCAACTGCGACAGGTGATCATCAATCTTCTGCTCAATGCCGCCGACGCCCTGGAAACCATCACCGATCACGCGCCAGAGGTGGTCATCTCCACCAGTATGATGGATAATCACATCCGCATGACCGTTGCCGACAATGGAATTGGTATGGATTCCGCAACCCTTGGGCGAATCTTCGAACCCTTTTTCACCACCAAGTCGGTCGGTCGCGGGACTGGATTGGGACTATCTCTTTGTTATTCAATCATTGCCAATCACGGCGGAACCATGACCGTTCATTCACGACCGCACGAAGGATGTGTCTTTCATGTCATCATGCCTTTGGCGGATGCATCGGAGTCATGACATGACAGAATCCTTGAGTATCCTGGTGATTGACGACGAACCAGCCATTCGACAGATACTGGCAGCCACCCTCTCCAAAGCCGGCTACACCACCGAAGCAGCCCGTGACGGCTCCGAAGCTTTGCAACGTCTGGCCAAAGGGGATATCGATATTGCCATCTGCGACATCCAGATGCCTGGTATGGACGGCGTCGAAGTGGTTCAACAAGCCAAAACCATGGGCATCGAGACGATCTTTCTGATGATGACCGCCTTTGCCTCGGTTGATACCGCAGTCAAGGCGATGAAGAGCGGAGCGTATGATTATCTGACCAAACCGTTGCGCAAGGAAAATATTCTTCATCGACTGCTTCAGGTGGGGGATGTCATTGCCCTGCGCGACCAGAACCGCACCCTGCGCAATCTGGTCAAGGTGGAGGAAAAAAACCGTTGTCGCTTCACTTCCCCGCGCATGTTGGAAATCGACCGTCTGATTCGCAAAGTGGCTCCCACGGATTTCACTGCCATCATCACTGGAGAAAGCGGTACTGGCAAAGGCATCATCGCCCGGCAGATCCATCAACGCAGCGCGAGAAACAGCGAACTTTTCATTCCGGTCAACTGTGGTTCCATCCCGGAAAATCTGATGGAAAGTGAATTCTTCGGTCACATCAAGGGGGCGTTTACCGGAGCGGACAAGGCCAAAAAAGGACTCTTTCTGGAGGCTGACAAAGGAACCTTGTTTCTGGACGAAATCGGGGAACTCCCGTTGAGCCTGCAAGTCAAACTGCTGCATATCCTGGAAGAAAAACAGATCCGGCCTGTGGGTAGCGAAAAATTCCGACCTGTGGATGTACGCATCATCGCAGCCACCAATCGTGACCTCAAAGAGATGACCGTAGCAGGAACTTTTCGTGAAGACCTTTACTTTCGCCTGAACGTGTTTAACATTCACATTCCACCGGTCAGACAGCGGCTGGAAGATCTGCCGGTGCTGGTGGATTATTTTCTGGAGCATGCGAAACGTTCTGGACCCGGTGGACGTCCATGGAGAATCGATCCCGACGCAGAAGCCGCATTGTTGAATTATCACTGGCCAGGCAACATCCGGGAGTTGGAAAATGTCATTGAACGTGCCTTGATCCTGGCCGAAGATGGTGTCATCACCTTGCATGACCTGCCAGGGGTTGTGGTTGGTCATGCGGAAGGTGCTGTTGCCGGACGCACTGTAGCCAAGGGGACTTTACGGGATCGCATGCGTCATTATGAAATTCAGGCGATTCAGGAAGCCATCGAAGAAGCGGGCGGGGATCGACGTGTGGCTGCCCGCGCCTTGGGCATCGGTCTGTCCAGCCTTTACCGGAAACTGGAACTGGCCGCTCCTGCGGCTTTGTTCAGTGATTGATGCTCTACCCCCATTTTTTTTAAATTATTAAAAAAAAGAGGGGGTCTGGGGGATTCATCCCCCAGGGTTTTGATTTTAAATGTAACAATATTTTTATTCTGGATTGCATGAGTAACCACCTTTTGATAATGACAAGCACTGCATGGAGAGTACAATGAAGAAAACAGGTCTGATGTCATACCGATCACCAAACAACAAAGTGAGAATAATTGGTTCACTGTTGGCACTATCTCTCTCGATGACGAGTTTGACCCTGACCAGTAACGCCATGGCTGAAGAAACTCCGCCGCCCCCCCAATCAGACCCTGCCACAACACCAGCCACTCCTGAAGATGATTTCAAGGCCGGTGTCAAGGCTTACGAAAACAATGACTGGTTTGCGAGCCTGCCTCCATTGCGTCGTGCGGCTGCCACGGGACATCTTCCTTCCATGGTCATGCTTGGGACGATTTTCAACCGGGCGGCAGAAAGCAACGAGGCCTTGATCTGGTATAACAAGGCTGCCAAGGCCGGTTCTCTGGAAGGTGCCTATTGGCTGGGGACCATGCTGACCGTTGAAATAGATGCCTTGAAAACTGAAGCCAAAAAAACTCCGGCCCCCAAACCCGATAAAGAACCTGCCAAAACGCCAGCCCCCAAACCGGATCCAGCCCCCAAACCAGATGAAGTGGTCATCCATGGCCCTGAAGAGGCTTTGAAATGGATCTCGATTGCTGCTGAAGGGAACCATCTCCCGGCCATGTTCTCCATGTACACCATTTACGCGCAAGGAAAACTGGACCAACTGGTGGATCCCAAAGTTGCCCTGGACTGGCTGCAACGCGCTGCGGACAAAAACTTCACCCCGGCCATGAAAGAGCTGGCCAAGGCCCATGCGCAGGGATTGTTGGGATTGACTCCCAATCCCAAAGAGGCACAACGTTTGGAAAAGGCCGTACAGGAATTTGAACTGGCTGCCATCAAGGCCTTGCCAAAGCCCCCCGCGCCCCAAAAAGGAACATCCAAAAAGTGATCACAGGTCGGGGCCTCGTGATTTTTTTTCTGCTTTTTGCGGGCATGCTCCCTTTGGGGATCCAGTCGGTACAGGCAGGAAATCCCTTTGCGGGCCAACAGATTTACGCTCGTTATTGTCAAACCTGCCACGGTCCCAAGGGACGTGGTCACCTGGCTGGCACTCCGGATTTTTCCTGGCGTGGCATGCCCAACAACGGTCTTGGAACATTGGATCAAACTCTGGCCACGCGCATCTTGAACGGAAAAAACACCTGTCCCAGCTTTCGCGGAATACTGGATGAAGGAGCTGTCATGAACGTTATTACTCACCTGAGGACTTTACGCTAACATGAATCCTCGACAAATGCTCATCTGGGCCATGGCCCTGACCCTGACTGGTGCTGGTTGTTCCGACCAACCGACCCCCTCGTCAACCAAAAACAATGTGCAAAAAAACACCAAGCCAGCCCAGGAGCTGGCCCCCAAAACCGAATCCCCTGCATTGAAGTATGCGGTATTGGATTCTTTCGAAGTGGGCAATAATATTTATGTCCGCTCCATGTTGACCGATGCCAATCAAAAATCCCTCTGGGTAGGCACATCGGCTGGTGTGCATGAAATCGAGCTGACCTCCTTGACGCCGCAAAAAACCTTTACCCGCAAAGAGGGACTGGCCAATGAATATGTCTTTGCCATTGGCCAGGATGCCGATCAGGCGATCTGGTTCGGGACCAACGCCGGCGGCATGAGCCGATATCAAAAAGGGCAATGGAAGACCTATTTTCCCATGCACGGGCTGGCGGATTATTGGGTTTATTCGTTTGCCAACCACCCGGACGGTTCTTTGTGGGTTGGAACCTGGGCTGGGGTGAATCGTCTGGACCGCAAAACCGAGGTCTTTACGACGTATGTGAAAGAACTGGTCAATGAATGGGTCTATGCCATGAAAGTCGATGCCAAAGGCCAGATCTGGTTTGGCACTGAAGGGGGAATCTCCATGTATGACGGTAAAACATGGCGGGAATGGACTCACAAAGACGGTCTTGGCGGTCAAAACAGTGCGGCATTGCCAGCCAGTCCCAATACCGGATTGGGCACCCGGAATCGTCACGACCTGGGGATTCTGGCAGGTGGCAGTCCGACGTATAATCCCAACTATGTTTTTTCCCTGGAAATCCTGCCCAATGGGGAGCTGTGGGCCGGAACCTGGGGAGGTGGGGTGAGTCGTTTTGATGGCACGAAATGGACCAGTTTCACAACCAAGGATGGACTGCCAGGCAATATTGTCTATAGTCTGGTTGTGGATGCGCAGGGGGTGCTGTGGGCTGGCACCGAGAACGGTTTGGGCCAAATGGTGCAAGGCCAATGGCGGTCCTTTGCCGAAAATGGGCGTCTGCAAGGAGAAAACATCTATGCTTTAGCCACCACTCCTGCTGGGGAAGTCTGGGCAGGAGCCAGGGGCAAAGTGTTTCGTATCGGACCCAAGGTCGAACGCGTCATCGCACCAACCGGGCAACAATAAGGAGAAAAACGTGAGTTCAAATGCAAAAACTTTAATTGTCGCTGCAATCATTCTGCTGTTTGCATTCAGTCTGGCTGCTGGTGGCTATCTGATGGGGATGAAACAAGGCTCGAAAGTGGCGGTCAGCACACCAACCACTGTGCCGCCAGTTGCCTTGAATCCCCAGAACGCCCAACCTGTTGGACGCCTGCAACCTGGTGCGGTGGCTCCGCCAAGCCATGCCAGCCTTTTGAAAGAAAATACGGAAGAACCGTTCAAACCAGCAGCACCCACGCCCACGCCAGGAGCCAAATTCACTCATTTTCAAGTGGGCAATCGCAATGTCAAGGACATGGTGATTGATGACGGTTATGTCTGGGTGGGCACTTCGGGTGGGGTGGTCCGCTATGAAATCAAAACCAACGATTACAGGCTGTTTGATATCCGCAATGGCAGTCTGCTGGCCAATGGAGTTTTTCATGTTGGTCGTCTCTCTGGCAACCGGATTTCTGTTGGCACCTATGGTGGCGGGTGGTCCATTATGGATACCAAAACCGAAAAATGGACCACGTACAACATCCCGAACGGTTTGGCAGACCCATTCATCTATGACGTATTGGAAATGCGCAATGGTGATGTTTGGGTTGCCACCTGGTCTGGTGCCAATCGAATCCGTGCCAAAGATGGTGTGGCCCCATTGGACGACCGTAACCAATGGGACACGTTCACAGTGGAAAACACCAAAGGTGGTTTGCCCAACAACTGGGTATACGGTTTGGCGGAAGGCAAAAACGGAGAGGTCTGGATTGCCACCGAAGGGGGTCTGGCCCGCTTCAAGGATGACCAATGGACCCATTGGACCCATGAGGCTGGACTGGGTGCCCCGTATGAGCAGGTCAAGGAAGTCAATCAATACATGAATGATCCGGCCAAGACCTCCAGTCACCATGCCAAACAGAAAGAAGAACAGGGACTTTCCAAGGTGACCACGGCGTACAATCCCAACTACATCATTTCTCTGGAAGTGGATAATGACGGGATTGTCTGGTGTGGCACCTGGGGTGGAGGGTTGGCCCGTTTTGATGGTGAAAAATGGACCAATTTCACCACTGCGGAGGGTTTGCCATCCAATTTCATTTTCATGTTGCGTCGGGATGACAAGGGCACGATCTGGATTGGCACCAGCAAGGGTTTGGCGCGACGGGAAGGGAATGGTTTCAAGGTTCTGACCATGGCAGATGGTCTGTTTGCTGAAAACGTCTTCTCATTGGCTGCTGAAGAGAATGGCACTCTGTGGGTGGGAAGCTTTGGTGGTGTAGCCCGGATTTTCCCTTCGGGTTCCTGACCGATCAAGTGCTGAAAAAAATCCTGGGGGGCGGAAAACCGCTCCCCACCCCTTTTTTGAACATGATGACCTTCGGACAAAAAAACCAAAACCCTGGGGGATGAATCCCCCAGACCCCCTCTTTTTTTTTAATAGTTTTCAAAAAAAAGGGGGCGGTTCTTCGCCCCCCAAGGCCTTGTCATTATGGATTCGGTGTCAACAAGGCACGCGCCTGCTCCACATGGTCACGATAAGCTGCAAAAATACGCCGCAACGATGACGTGATATCATGACGAGGCGTCCACCCCAAGTCATGTCTGGTATTTTCAATCCAAGGCACCCGCGTCTGAATGTCCTGATAACCATCCCCATAATAATTGACTGACGACATTTCAACAAGCCTGGTCCGAAGCAAACCAGGACGATAAGCAGGCTCCTCCTCGGCAAGTTTCAACATCAATTCCGCCAGTTCCCGAATCGACAGATCATTGGCAGGATTGCCGATATTATAAATTTTACCGGAAGCAATCTTGTTGGGATTTTCAATAATCCGCATCAAGGCATCAATCCCGTCATCAATATCCGTGAAACTCCGCCGTTGCCGCCCACCATCCACCAAATGCAATGGCTCCCCGCGTGCAATATGTCCCAAAAACTGGGTGACCACCCGTGAACTGCCCTCCTTGGGTGTATGCAGATTGTCCAAACCCGAACCAATCCAGTTGAATGGCCGAATCAGAGTGAAATCCAGTCCAGACTCCTGACCATAGGCCCAAATCACCCGATCCATCAACTGCTTGGCGCAGGAATAAATCCACCGCTGCTTGTGAATCGGTCCAAGAACCAAAGATGATTCATAAGGATGAAACGCCGCATCAGACGACATCCCATAAACCTCTGAAGTGGAAGGAAAAATGACCCGTTTTCGATAGCGGACACAAGCCTGCACAATCGGCAGATTGGCCTGAAAATCCAATTCAAACACCGCCAAAGGTTGACGTACATAATCCGCAGGAGTGGCAATGGCCACCAGAGGAAGTATCACATCACATTTCTTGATGTGGTATTCCACCCATTCCCGATTGATGGCAATATCCCCCTCGAAAAAATGAAAACGTGGATGAGCAGTCACCTTGGTCAACCGATCTGCTCGCATGTCCATGCCGTAAACATGCCAGGGTGTATTTTCCAAAATGCGGCTGGAGAGATGATGGCCAATAAATCCATTGACGCCAAGAATCAGGATATTCATAAGTTGACTTTCCGATCAAAAATTAAGTTCATGTTAAAAGGACAGGATCTTGACCAAACAAGCGTTCCCACTCAGACCGCTCCAAGTCATGACCCTCCAGGACCAAACGACGCATGTGCAAACGCAAACCATCCAAACACTCCACTAAACACCGATCCCCTTCCCAATAGATACAGGGTCGCCAAGCCTCCGGCTGACAGCCTTTCTCCTCACGGTAATAACTGCCAAACACATGAATACGCCTCTCCCCCAGATCAAAAAATGCCCCTGGATAAGGCGGAGCCACAGCCCGAATGAGATTGTGTATCTCCCAAGTGGAGCGTTGCCAATCAATACGGCCATCTTCCGGCCTGCGCCCCCCGAAATAACGGCCACGGGTCAAATCCAAGGGGGTGTGAGGGGCCGTTCCAGCCAACAATCCAGGCAATGCCCGCCACAATACCCGTTCCGCAGCGCACACCACCTTGCCAAATACCGTATGGGCCGTGTCATTGGGAAAAATAGGCACAGCCTCCTGATCCACCCACTCCCCGGCATCCGGTTTGCGCACCATCCGATGAAGCGTGGCTCCGGTTGTTTGTTCGCCATGCAAAACCGCCCAGTTGACCGGCACACGCCCCCGGTATGCTGGCAGCATTGAGCCATGCATGTTGTAACCACCCCGTGGAGGAATGGCCAACAACGCCTCCCCCAACATCTTGCGATAATAAAACGAGAAAAAAAAGTCAGGCTGGCATGCAAGAATGTGTTCCTGCACCTCTGGGGTGTTGGGGTCTTCCGGGCAAATGACCTCTATCCCTTCCAATCGAGCCAAATCCGCCACGCTGTCAAACCAAATGGTTTCCCCAGGGTCATCTTTGTGGCTGACCACCAGCGGGACATGGACCTGATGGGCCAACAACGCAGACAAACACCTCACCCCCACCGCATGATAAGCAAATACAACCGCACGGACTGGGGGATGCGTCATGCCCCTCCCCTCCCATCAGGATTCTGTTCTGGGTCGCCCAGAAACTCCCGCACCATAAAACGCGGACGCTCTCTGGTCTGCTGATAAATGCGCGCGATATATTCCCCCAACAAGCCAATCCCAAACAGGCTGATACCCACCAGAAAAAAGAGAATCGCAAACAGGGTGAAGACCCCTTCCACCTCCGGTCCGATCACCAGTCGACGCCAGGCCATGTATAACACAAATACCAAGGATGCCAGAGAGATGCCAATCCCGATAATGGAAAAAATCTGTAGCGGGGCATTGGAAAATCCGGTCATCAAGTCAAAATTGAGCCGAACCAGCTTGGTCAGGGAATACTTGGAAACACCGGCAGCACGTTCTTCATGTTCCACATGGATTTCCGTGGCATTGCCAGCAAAAAGATACGCCAAGGCAGGAATGAACGTGATCGATTCCTGAGAAGCCAGAATGGCCTTGATGATATTCCGGTGATAACCTCGCAGCATGCACCCGTGATCGGTCATACGAATGGAGGTGATTCTTTCACGCAATCCGTTGATCAACAGCGAGGCCCAGTGACGCCAAATCACATCCCGGCGTTGTCGACGGATCGTGCCCACGTAATCAAAGCCCTGATCCATGGCAGCTAACAGTTTTCCAAGTTCTTCTGGGGGATTTTGCAAATCGGCATCCAGGGTTATGACATAACGGCCCCTGGCACGCATAAAACCAGCGATAATGGCGTTGTGTTGTCCGCAATTGAACTGCAACAGCACCACCCGTGTCACGTGTGGAGTACGTTGATATTGCTCACGCAAAAGCACTGCCGAGCGATCCCGGCTGCCATCATCCACAAAAATCACCTCGCATGGCCGTCCAAGTTGGTCCAAAACCGAATACAAACGTTTGAACAGTAGTGGCAATACCGCTTCTTCGTTATAAACAGGAATGACCAGAGAAAAATCGAGACAAGGGGAATCGGGTGAGCCTTCCATAGATATCATGTTTCATCATACTCCTTGAATCTCGCCAGATTTTT
>JAMOBH010000404.1:0-4417 GCA_039908085.1 Magnetococcus sp. YQC-5 | reverse complement strand
AGAGACCCATGGCCTCTCCCATGGGCCAAACTTCCTCACTGGCCAGGACACCCCCATCCTCCAGAACCACCCTCTCCCGTTGTTTCGACTCCACACAGAGGGATGCGGCAAACAAGGTGTCGTCGGTACAACCCTGGAGATCGGCATCGGCCACACCGAACCACTCCTGGAAACAACGATTGACAAACAAATAACATCCTTGAAGATCCTTCAAGGTGATGGCGACCTGGGCATGGTCCAGAATGGCCCACAAGCGCGCATCGGCATTTCGCAGATCCTCTTGAATCGCCGCCAGATCCTGCCTGATCCGGTCACATTCGATCACCAGTGAAGCGCGCTCTGCCTCCAGCCGGGCCGACTCGCCAGCCAATTGGGTGCATTCAAAGGCATGTTGCTCTTTGATTCCCACCAACTCGTCATTCCATTGCACATATTCACGGGCATGCTGCTCTTTGATCTGAACCAAACGCTCCTGCTCCAGGGTCACATCCGCGAAAAATCCACGATACCGCCCCCTGCCCCCTTCACCAGGCCGCACCATCACAAAATCACGCAACCAAACCAGCTCCCCGTCGGCTTTGACCACGCGATAGGAACACTGAGACTCTTCCGAGGTTCCGGCAAGCATGGCATTGCGTGCCAGCAAGGCCTGTTCCCGATCCTCAGGATGCATGACTGCCGCCAACTCCTCGACCCCGACCCATGCCTCAGCCGGACGCCCCAGCACCGTCATCAAGCCCCCGTCCACCTGTTCAAAACGTGTCCCGCCCGGATCCATCTCCCATGGAAACAATCGTGATGCTCTCAGTGCCAACGCGGTATCAGCCCGACTTGCTTGCAGAGATTTTTCCAGCCACGCCAAAACAGTCATGGTGTACTGAATATGAGCGAATCCCCTTCTGACCCCCCACAACGCCAACAGCAACAACAAAGCGGCTGAAGACATCAAAACCTGCAATTCAAACGCCCGTTCTGTCGCCAAACGATTCAACAAAAGCTGACTCGCATCCTCGTGCATGCGCCGCACCTGGCCCAGCTCGTTGGCGAAATTCGGCAGTTCCCGTGTGGCGAATTCGTGAAAAATCAATGCCGTGACCACGCTTGCCGAGGCCCATTCCTCCTCCAACGCCAACAGCCGCCCTTCCAGCGAGCGCAACAATCGCGCTTTCTCTGGCATAGGGGCGAGGCGACGGACATAACGTTTTTCCAGGCCCTGCAAACTGTCAAACCGTTTGCGGATCACCAGCAGATGATCATAATGCAAAGTGCGATACTTCTTGTCCCAAACCAGAGTCCGGCCTGACCAGGCATCATCGAGCAGACGATCATTGAGACGTTGCGCCTCCTCCACCATCCGGGTGAGCAGCTGTACCGCAGGCTGATGATAACCCAAAGCCAACTCTTCGGGTTCCACACGGTAATAATTCCCCCAAAACGCCCCAGCGGCGAGCAGGAGGGCCAACAACAAGGTTGCAGTCAACAGCAGATAAAGATGCAAACGCGGTCGTCCAGGTGGTGCGCCAAGCCCACTCTCCCGACTGATATCCATGTGATTCATAAGGTCCGTTATTTACCTGTTGCGCCCAGTCAATCCCTGGGCCAGCGACTTGACCGCATCGATGACCAACCCCACGCCATCCCCCATGATATGCACAATCCCCCTGCTCAAACCCTCAACCGGAACCTCTTCCCAAAACTCCCCATCCGCCAAAGGAGGCAGCATGGCAGGTGTTGAAAATGATGGACTCTCCTCCTGCTCCGAAGAAGCCGCCAGTATCTGGGCCAACAATTCCCTGCGTCGTTGAACGTCATCGGCCATGCCAGCACTGTTGGTCACTTGGCATGTCGTCAACTCCACTGCCGGTTCCATGATCACCGGGACACGGCCTGGTGATGCGCCAAACGCACTCTCCGACAACTGCAAAATTTCCGTCAACATGCTCTGCCGTTTGGCAAACCCATCCCCATGCAGACCAGAAGGGATTCCAGTGATGACATCGCCAGAACAGGCTGTCACCAGCACCTTCACCTCGGATGCAAGACCGGTTGAACCTTCTTTGGCAGGAGTTGGGGGGATCATACCCTCTGGTGACGGATGGAGCAAAGAGAGCCAATCATCATCAACATCATGATTTTTCAAACGTTCCTGGCTCCATGGGAAGGCTGGTTCCTGTGCCACTCTCTGGCGGATCTCCAAGGGTTGTTCCAGCGCAGGAGCCTCAACACCATGGCCCGGTGCCTCTGGTTGCAACACGCTGTCATGCCCCTGAGAAGGAGATTCCGGTTGCAACGCTTCCCCAGGTTCCTGTGGGGAACACTCCTCCACAGGGGAGTCATCCCCGATGATGTCCTGCTCGCCAGCCAACGGAAGCACAGTCACAGGATCTGGAGTCTGGACATCCCCAACCTGATGCGAGGACTCTTCTTCCCAGAATTCATCCAACTCTTCATCCATCTGCGTAAAAGAGAATGGCAAATCAATATCCACAAACTGCGAGATATCAGGAAAATCACTCCAGCCACTATTTGGATCTTGATCCATAGTCTGAAAAGCAAACTTTTCAGACAGAAGAGCCTCCCACTCGGCCCCCTCCATGTCGTCCTCCCAGACTTCTTCCTCATCCATGGTCCTGGCCGCAGCCAAGTCTTGCATCATCTCCTCTTCTGAGGGAGTGGAGAGCAGCATTTCGGCCTCACGCTCCAAAGCTTCATCATCCTGGTCGAGATCCTCTTGCGCCTCATCCATGGATCGAACTGCCGAAGCCAAACCAACAGCCTCCCCTTTCTCCCACCAGGGACGAAAGAGAAGTTCCTGGTGTACCGGTTGAACCTGGGGTGGTTTCTCAACGGTTTTGACGGTTCCCATACCAGCGGCCAATCCCCCGACCACAAGATCGCTCCAGGAGTGCTGAAAACGGGCCTCTTCCTTGGATCTGGACGCTCCCTCTGATACAGGGGTTTCGGTGGGGGCAATGAAACGAGCCACAACAGCAGGATCCTCGAAAACCGACCCACACTCGCGCCCTCCCTGACGTCGCGAATACAGGCTGAACCAGGAGTGCCCGGTCTGGGCAGGGTCACTCTGGGGCGATGAATCCTGAGCAGACGGGACTTCTGAAAGATCCTCCAGATCTGTTGACGCGACCAAGCCAACTTCTGCCTGATCCGCAGACTCGGCTTGCCCGGATTGCTCTATTGACTCATCTGCATGTTGTGCCACTGGAAGCACCCTATCGACATGATCCAATGGCACGGCCTGTGGCTCAACAGGATCCAATGGCACGGCCTGTGGCGTGACCGATGCAATGACCTGTTGCCAAGCTGCGAAGCGACCTGAACATGCCTGCGCCTCCTTTTGTCGAAACGCCTCTTTCCTGGTTCTGGAAACGGCTCCCACCATACCTTCCCACAACGCACGACGATTTGGGAGAGATGACAGGAGTGGTTCACCCTCCCATGATGAAGCCTCCTGGAGGGATTCCACGGTTGACTTGGACCAAGGCGCAGACGGCACAACAGACAGCGTCGATGACACGGGCGGCGTCGATGACACGGGCGGCGTCGATGACACGGGCGGCGTCGATGACACGGGCGGCGTCGATGACACGGGCGGCGTCGATGACAAAGACTGAATGGATGACGACGGAGGTTCTGGCACGAACGGTCTGAGATCTTCCCTCGCCCCAGCCTCGGTGCTGTTGGTTCTTTGTGACGGCCCACTTTTCGATCTGGTCAAAAGTGCCGGGGGTACTCCGGTTTCTGCACCCCGGTTGCCAGCGTCATTCATGGCCTGTTGAAACCAAAGAAAATCGTTATAGATCCTGGCCATGCTCTCGCTCTTGCTCTTTGCGCCACGCCCCGTTTTGCTCATAATGCGTCTCTTTCAACTCGTATGACACCAAGCACAAGTGCTTTGCAGAACAAGCCCATTCTGCAACCGAAAGCCCAATTTTACAAAAAAACCAATAAAAACATAAGCAAAAAAATTCCGCCAAAAACAGGCATGCATATTTTACGCCAAAATCTTAGGTCGCGACATCCATAAATCGCCTTGACGACGCTCGCAAATGGACTCATTAATCAAATGCGCTCAAGAAAAAAGGATGGGATCGCCATCAAAATCCAACCTGGAGAGGATCAACCAAGATGGATCACACCCGCCCCCTGCCAACCAGCAATCGGGTTGCCAAAGAGACACCAAAACGGTGCATCCTGAAACGCCGCCCCGCGTTCTCTCTGGAGGCCATCCCCTACCCGTTACGCCGAGTGATCTGTGCCCCAGAGGATCAGCCCGCCTGGAAACGACCTGCCGAAACGCAGCCAGCCCCCCCCGAACCCCGCACAGAGACGATGATTCCATTCAAACCAGAACCACATCAACCCCCCATTCAGGCCGCAGCCCCCTTCATGCCCTCCC
>JAMOBH010000403.1:0-4417 GCA_039908085.1 Magnetococcus sp. YQC-5 | reverse complement strand
AGACGAAAACCCGGCGGCTTCCAACTCCTTCACAAAGGCCAGGGTATCAAACGGCACAGCAATGCTCATGGTGGTTGCTCCTCCCGGTTGGACATGAAGGATACTGTACCGCACTGGTAGCGGTATGGTAAAGCAAAATGCACAGGGGGCCACAGCCAAGGGCGCAAGAGATCGGCCATGATCGGCAAGAAGAGAAGCGGGAAGGCCATCATCCCGGAGTGAGGTGGAGCGGGTTGCTTCCTGCTCCCTCTCCAGGGTGTGTCAGGGGGGAGGAGAAGAGGGGTAGCAAAACAATGTGACGGTATTTTTGACGGTATGCGGCAAAGCTTACCAATATAGAGTACAGCAATATCAATATTTTAATTAGTCAATGTGATTGAGGGCGTGGCACCAAATCCACTTCCAGCACATTCTGAAGAGTTCCAAAAAGCCAGAAAGAATCAACGCTTTCTGGCTTTTTTGTTTCCGGGGAGTTCCAGGGAATTCTGTTGACATCTCCGGTTTTGTTGGTAGAAATGTTGGTAAGATCTGTTGTGGCTGGAGCCGTTACCAACAAGATGCCGAACGGCTAGTTACCAGCAGAGGGTGAAACCGGCACCAGTAGCCACCACCCAGGCCGGGAAGCTCTCCACCCTGGCAGGGAGCGGTGACGACTCCACCCGACCAGGCAGCACCGGGCAGGCTACTCCCCCAGGTGGATGCGGTGACGGCGGGTGACTGTCTGGATGGAAGGGTTGCCGGGTGGATCGGTGGGCAAGTCGGGATGGAGGGAGTCAGCGTGCTGGTGCCGCTGGGGCTGTCTGGCGCATCTCCTGGGCGGGGGGCTGGACGACCTGCACCAGCATGGGAAAGGCGCGCAGATACCCGATGATCATGCCAACGCTCGCCAGGATCATACCGGCCATTTTGATCACCATGCGGAGTTCCATCTCCTTCATGTCCCGCTTGATGTCGGCCACATCCCCTTTCAGGTCGGCAATATCCCCCCTGGTAGCCAACTCATCCTTTCTGCCCTCCTCCACTTGCCGAATGGCAGACGCAAACGCTTTGACATGGCCTTTGGCTTGCTCATCCGGCACACCAGAAGCCTTGAGTTGCTCTATGAATTCCAGGGTGTCAAATGTGGTCGTGCTCATGGTGGCTCTCCTTCCAGGTGGACACGAAGAATACTGTACCGCACCGGGGGCGGGCTGGTAAAGAGAAATGCACAGGGAGCCACAGCCAAAGGCGCAAGAATGGCCCAGGCCGCCAGTCGGAGCGAAAGCATGTTCAAGCGCAAATATGCTGGCCTTGTGATTCGCCGGGGACACAAGCGATCCATCATTGCCTTGGCGCATAAGCTATTAAAAATAATGTTCTTTATGCTTAGCAGACAGGAGCCATACCGAGATTCGACGGTCGATTACGAGGAACTTGCAGTCAGGAGAAATGCTCCTCGTTGGATCAAAAAACTGATTCAATTCGGATATCTGGACAAGAAGAAAGCAGCATAATCCGATGTTCAGTTTTTTTGCAACACTTTTATCGTTTTCGTTAAAGGTGCCGGTTGGGTTGTGTCCTCTGCTGGTTGTTCTTTCACGGTAAGAGAAGCGGGAATACCCACCCCATTACACCCCTCCGTAATGGGGTGAGATATACCCTCTTCAACACCACTATATTTATGCGGCGCAAATGCCATATTTCGGCAAAATTTCGTGGATCACCTGAAATCTGTGGGCCTGGATGGCATCGTGAAAAAATTTCCAGTTGCTGCCAAGAAACCCTGCCGGATAGGGGTATCTCTGCTCTTCGTCAACGGTACCAAGGGACTCATGCTTCCAGGAGCCTTCGTTTTCCCCAATCACATAGGTCAACGGCGGGTCGTCCCGTAACTCGGGGAATGCCCCTTTGGCGATGGCCTGCAACCACTTCTTGTGTCGTTCATCCCCATCTTCATCATCAAACTTCTCGAACATTGTTTTTATCTTATCGCGATTGTCGCTGCTGAGACCGTTCACAGGGGCATCGGCATCTTTGGCAAGATAACGCTGCATGGCCATGCACATCCGGTGGGCGGCTTCGACAAAATCTTCGGTATTGTTCCTCGTGATCTCTTTCCCACGGCCATTTTCATATCGCCATTTGAGATAGGGCATATCGGGAAAAGTGAACGCCTGGCCGTGGCCCAATGGCGGAACGGCTTGTTCGGCAAAATGGAGAATTTTTTCTTTCATTCGATCAAGGATTCCGCTGTTACCCAGGTCGTCAATATGATCGGTCTTGTTGATGTCATGCAATACTCCGGCAAATCCCTGATGGGCCCAGGTGTCGGCATAGACGTGCATGGTGACCCCCAGACGGTGCAAGGCATAAGGTCGATCTTGTTGTTGAATGGTCAATCGCACCAGATCCTGGGCCACGAAGCTGTCGGGACGACAGACAATTTTGTCGATAAACTTTCCCTGATGAACGGTTTCGGCGGCTTTGCCATCGTTGCCGGGCAAAAAATGGAAGGGCAGCCAGGTGCGGTGACTGTCGAGGGTGCGCATGTTATCAAAAGAGTACATTTTATGTGATGAACAGATTCGTTTGAAGAGTGCCCCGTTTTTAAACTTGATCAAATCGTCCTCGGTGGCATCATCCACATATTGGGCAGCATGGGCAATGATGCGGGCCCTGTCCGGGTCAAAACCGGCCAGACGGGCGGTAACATAGGTGACAGCGTGGTGAAAATCAATTTGCATGGCGTTCTCCTCTCTTGGTTAAACGACTGAATACAGACTGGCAACACAGCGTTGAATCTCCTCTGGTTGCATGAAAGTGTGGTGCCTGTAGAGAGTGGTGATGCCCAGCTCCGGGTACTTCTCCTCTCCCAAAGGGTTGTAGGGCAGCAACGAGCAGTTATGGACACCGTGACACCGCAAAAAACAGCCAAGGCCAGCCAGGTTTTCCGGGCTGTCGGTGATGCCTGGAATCAAGGGTATGCGCATCTTGACCGGACAACTCCTTTGCCTGATCAATCGAAAAAAATTATTCAATATCCGACGGTTGGAACGTCCTGTATAACGACGGCTCTCTGCATCGTCCAGCAACTTGAGATCCAGATAAATCAAATCCAAATAGGGTAAAACCAACTTTTGAAAAAGGTCATAATCAAACAGACCGCAGGTCTCCATGGCGATTGAAATACCCTGTGCCCGCAAGGCTTGCACAAAATGGTGGAGAAATCGCATCTGCCGGGTTGGCTCTCCCCCTGAGAGGGTGACCCCCCCGCCACTGCTGAGAAAAAATGGCTTGTCAATGACAATCCTTTCGACCAGCGTCTCCACACTCACCTGTTCTCCGACCGGTCTCAATGCCTGTTCAGGGCACAAGGAAAAACAGCGGTCGCAACGGTTGCAGAGCGGATGCTCGACACGGATTGGATCTCCAGCTTGCAAGCAACCTGTCTGGCAGACCGACAGACAGGCCAGTTGGCAACGCTCCGGTCGGCAGGCCCGAGCATTAAAAAACAGACCGGGACGGACGGAAATCCCTTCGGGGTTTTGGCACCAGACACAGGAGAGTGGACATCCCTTGAAAAAAACGGTTGTGCGGATGCCCGGTCCGTCTTCTCCGCTGTCACGTTTAACGTCAAATATGTGGCCAACGATGCCAGGGTTTTTGCTCATTCCGGGTCGGGAGAGCGCATGGCTGTTTCCAGTGCCTTCGCAATGGCCCCCAGTTTGAACAGATGGCCAACATTGCCGGACAACTGCACCACATTTTCCAGCAGAAGTCCCACCATGTCGGCGTTACCCCGACTGACCAGGCCCAGGATGGCCGCCGAATCCTTGAAGCGGATGACCAGGTCCACCTTGTCTGGATCTTGTTCCAGAAGATCCGCATCTGCATCACTGAAAGTTTTGGCCTCCACCACGGCCCATGGGTCGAGCCTCTTGTGATGGGACAAACCAAAGAGACCGTTCTGGTAGAGTTTTTGGGGCTTTGGGCAAAAGCGGAACCACAGGTTCATCTCATCGCCCTGTTTTTTGGTGCGAATGAGAAACTGGCCACGGTAGTAGCGGGGGCCATCGGGATCAACAATGACAAAGTTTTCCTCAAACAGTTGTGCCGACCGTTTGGTCTGTTCCTGGTGCGGATCAAGCAACGATGGCCGAAAAATATAGGCAAAGCCTTTGCTCAACAGTTGCGCCAACAACTCGGCCAACAGGCGGCCCTCGATATTGCTGAGCAAATTTGCCTGTGACGCCGCGCTGTTTTTTATAAATTTCTGCAACTCATCGGAAATGTGTGGAAAAGCAGCATGCATGACGGTTCTCCTTCTCCTCTTTCACTACCGGACACTTTTTCCAAGGGTGACAGGGAAGTGTCAGAAAAGGTTGATTTTTCGCAATAATTAATGAAACTCATGACTGGAATCAACCCTACCAAGGAG
>JAMOBH010000058.1:0-21469 GCA_039908085.1 Magnetococcus sp. YQC-5 | reverse complement strand
CCCCCCCCCCCCCCCCCCCCCCCCCCCCCCCCCCCCCAAGGTTTTGATTGAGCAAGAGGCGCAACGAGCATAAATCTTTTACAATCATATCGGCATCTTGTAGTTTTTCTTGAGTCAATGTTGAACAAACCGCGATGCAAAACATTTCTGCTGATTTGGCCGCATGGATACCCAGGGGGGCGTTTTCGATCACAAGGCAGACGTTTGGATGCATCCTCAATTGTCTGGCAGCCGTGAGATAGGATTCGGGATCAGGTTTTGACCGTTCAACCATATCTCCAGTAATTACAACATGAAACTGGGCCAGAAAATCGGCACTGGTGGTACGATGCAAACGTTCGGTTCCGCTACCACTGACCAAGCCCAACAAACATGTTTCCCGCAATTCGGCGACGAGTTCCAAGGCCCCTGGAAAAAAATTAAATTTATTATTTTCAAAATAGTATTTTTCTTTCAGATCGGCGATCTCTTTTGCCAGAGCAAGATCCATTCCCTCTTTGTCAAGAATCGTCATGGCCACTGATTTGGTTGAGAGTCCCTCCAATAAAAAATATTCTTCATGCTTGAGTTGAATATTATAATCATTGAACGCCTTTTTCCATGCATTATAGTTGTCTTGCATGGTATCGCCCAACACACCATCAAAATCAAACAATACCGCTTGATAGCGCATGGTGATTTTTCATCCTCTCTTTACGATTTTTTCCGCAACATAAAACTGCATGACTCATGCAGTTTTTTTGTCAACAAAAGCCCGGATTTGCTTGATCACATAATCACACGCCGCAGCATTCATGGCATGATGCGATGGAATGGCCAAGCCATGATACATGACACGGGTGGCATGCTCCAAGGTTCCTGCGACACGGTGGGGATAGCGTTGCATTGCCGGTTGCAAAGCCACATTGCCACAGATGATGGGGCGGGATTCAATGCGCGATTGAGTCAAAAAAGTTCGCAACTCATGGGTGGAAAAGGGGGCATTTTTTTTCAGGGTCATTGGGAAACCAAACCAGGAGTGCTGACCCTTGGGGGTCTCATCCTGAAAAACAAACAGCTCCAAGGATTCCAATCCGGTCCGCAAAGCTGTTGCACAACGCTGACGCTGCGCCACAAAGCCAGCCAGCTTGGGCAATTGCACGGAACCCATGGCCCCCTGTAATTCCATGGGTCGGAGATTGTATCCCACATTGACAAACAGAAAACGAGGATCAATATCGGGATATTGGTCATAATAGGGTTGGGGATTTTGCACTTCACGCACCCAACCATGGGCGCGCAGGATGCGCATGGTTTCTGCAAGCTCGAAATCATTGGTCACGCAGATACCACCTTCCATGGTGGTGATGTGATGAGAATAATAAAAACTGAATGTCCCGACTTGACCAAACGTTCCTACAGGCTTGCCGTCATAGACGGTTCCCAAGGCCTCGCAACAATCCTCGATCAGGATCAGGTCACGACGACGGCAGATTTCTGTGATGGCATCCATATCGCAAGGATTGCCATACACCGGGACAATCATGACTGCCCGTGTTTTGGGCGAGATGGCGCGTTCCAATTCGACCGGATCCATATTCAAGGTGACAGGGTCGATATCAACAAACACCGGCACCAGATTGTTTTGTATCAGCGGCCAAATGGTTGTGGACCATGAGAGTGCCGGAACAATCACTTCATCGCCTGGTCGCAGATGATGGGTTGTAACCGGATTGGCCAAAGCAGAGACCGCAAGCAGGTTGGCCGATGAACCTGAATTGACCATCACACCATGGGAGGTGCATGCATGTGTCGCGAATTCACCTTCAAATTGGCGGACCTGTTCCCCCATGGTAACCCGCGTGCCAAGCAGACAGCGTACCACCGCCTGAATTTCCGTAGCACTGAAAGCCGGTTCATGCAACCGCACGACCGGATCGTTCGGGTTGAACGAAAAATCGTGATGCGCATCACAATAAGCCTCAATGCTGTGATCCACTGCGACCAGTAATTGTTCTTTTGAAATCGTCATGTGCTTGGCACCTTGTCATTCATTGCTGAGTGAACCCAATCCAGTCGGAATAAACGATGGAGGGGTTCAGAAGGAACCGTTCGGCTGGCAGGATCCAGACGAAGCTGTTGGTCAAGCCAAAAATTATAATATTGATTGCCAGATTTCAGCGACCACCCGCTACAGGCAAAATGACGCCGGTAACATACGAAGCCTGTTCGGACATCAGCCATAATACGGCCTGGGCCACTTCTTCAGGACGCCCCACACGTCCAAGAGGAATGGATGTACCCAATTGAGCCAGTGTCTCGACATCTGCATCGCCGTAAACACCGGATGCGACGATACCGGGACTGACGGCGTTGATGCGAATCCCTTCCGGGGCCATTTCCCTGGCCAAACCGATGGTGAAGGTATTGATGGCCGCCTTGGAAGCAGCATAAGCCTCAATTTGACGGCCTCCAAAGACGCCTGCCTGGGATGATACATGCAGAATGGATCCCCCTTGTCCTCCTTTGGACAGGGCCATGCGACGTATGGCCTCCTGAGTGCAGAGCATGGTGCCCATCAGGTTGATGGCAAAAATCCGGCTGATCAGGGCAAATTCCATATCCATGAAAGGCTGCCGCACACCGGCAAGCATGGCCGCATTGTTGACCAGAGCGGTCAGTGGGGTTGTTCGCCATTGATCCAATTGTAAAAACAGATGGCGCACTTCTTCTTCGATGCCTACATCGGCCTGAATGACGCATGCTTGACCGCCATCTGCGATGATGTCATCCAGCACACGCTGTGCCTGTTCGTTGCTGTCACGATGGTTGATGCATACTGCGTAGCCATGACGGGCTGCCAGTCGGGCGATGGCTGCTCCGATGCCACGACTGGCACCGGTCACCAGCAAAGTACCTTTTTCACTGCTCATCTGGTTTCTCCTGTGCCAGATCCTTAGTGCTGGCAAAGAATGGTTTTGACTACCTCTTGGATCCGCTCTGCGTTGGGGGCTTCATTGCGCAGTGGTGGACACAGACATTTGGTGTGATCCAACAACCCCAATGCCTTGACAGGAACTCCGGCGGCGTCGGACAGGTCATAGGCTATCGAGCGGGAGGCCCCGCAGATTTCAAAACTCGCATCAATCACCAATCCCAATCCTGTGGCACGCAGGGGTTTCAACATGCGTTCATCAACAACAAAAGGTTTGAGCCAGACAAGATGCACAATATTGCAAACAATCCCCTCCGCAGCCAGTTTGGCAGATGCCTCTTGAACGTATAATCTTGGGGATGAGATGGCAAACAATGTAATAGATGCGTTGTCATGAATGTCGTCTGGCATTTCTTCGGTGTTGGCGAAACTGAGGCGATGTTCACTGATCAGCATGGGATCATCGTTTTCCATGTAGACGCGCCAGCAGGCTCGATGTTCTTCCGGGGTCATGGGGGCGCAGACGAGAAAGCCTGGGAAGTGCATGAAAAGGCTATGCAACACCCCTGAATGGAGTGGTCCGATCCCTTCGGATGCCAGGGCACGCACCAGCACCGGCGCGCTTTTGCCATGCAACTCTTTGACCTTGGCTGCGTAACAGAGCAACTGGCTGCCGTTGGAGATAAGAAAATCCTGAAAGCGGATCACCAGGATGGGTCTGCGTCCCACCATGGCTGCTCCCACGGCAATGCCGCTGCCAGCCGATTCGGTCATGGGCAGTTCAATGATGCCTGGAACATTGGGTACAGTGCCATTGACCCACCCCACTGCGGAAATGCACTGGCCCATCAACAGGCCGTTGTGCTGTTCGATGTGGATTCGACTCAGTTCTTTAATGGTTTCAGCGACAGTGATCTTCCCCATAAGGCTTCCATGGATTTTTGGATGTTTTGTTCGATATGCCGCATCTGCGACTCCTGCCCCAGTTGAATCAATTCTGTTTTGACCAATGCAAAACGGTCCCAGGGCGGAGGACCGTCGATTCCAGTACCTGTGTGCCAATAGCCACGACAGGTATGACAATTGATCAAGGCTGGCAAGCGTGCGCTTGCGGTGCGAGTGACATCCAACACCGCCCATGGGTCATCGGCCACATCCATGGCGGTCAAGCCAAAGGCGCGCGCGACATCAGTTAGATTCCAGGAGCGTCGTTCCGACACTTCGGTAAGAATGGATAAATTATTGTCAATACAAACAAACAAAACCGGCAATCGATGGGTGGCGGCAAAGCCCATGGCACTGAATACATAATCCTCTTCAGCAGCACCGTCTCCGAATATGCATAAAGTGTTTCTTCCGTTGCCCAATGCTGCGCCAACACCTTGGGGCACATTTTCTCCAATCAAGCCATGGTGGCCATAGATATTCAAACCATCCGCATGATATTGCAGACAGTTGGAACCGGCTTTGCCTTGACTGGTTCCTGTTGGCAAGCCATGCAATTCATCTTTCAGGCGTTCGGGAGGGGCACCAAAGGTTAGAAAGATGTCATGGGCACGATGTTGTGGAAAGATTTGATAATCACGCAGTTCCATGGAAAGTGCAGCCGCGATGGCTTCTTGTCCAGAGGAGAGATAGACTGCATAGTTGATATCTTTGGTTTGAATGGCATCGATAATCCCCAGTTCAAAATAGCGGACCAGGCACATGCGTTCGAACAGGGTCAAGGAGATGTCTGGGGGAAAGTGCCGACTGATTCCGACCGGCACGTTGAAATTCGGTGAGCGCATCGTTTGGGAACCATCAGTGAAAAGATCGGTAGTGCCCCGTATTCCCCATGCTTGGGTTGTACGGACATAACGTCAGATGATGACAGCCGGTTTTGATGATCGCAAAAAGGAAACAAAAAGGGCTTGTTTGTCAACAGTGACCAAGGGGTAAAGATCAAACAAACATCAAAATATAATCATCCACCTTTCAATAGTCAAGAAAAATCCGCATGCATGCATCAGGATGTGATGCGTGTGGACATTTCCATGGATTGGAATGAGCAGGAGTGGCGGTTGGGTGGGGTGTGACCTGAAATGCGATGTACACGTTTTTTCCCGCTTGACGGATTTTTTGGCCGTCAAGCAAACATCGTTTGATATTTCAAGGAAGTTTATGGTCAGTTGGTGCAAATGACACCATGAGATTTCCTTGTCTGAGCAATCGAAGGGGGGCTGGATGGAGTTCCGGGGAATGTCGCAACAGCACCAGACAGCACTCCTTTGTTGATTGTAGGCACTACTGGTGGAAAGTGGAAGTTCGTGACTCACACGATTTTCCTGCTCTGAGAGGGTGCGGGTCACCTCAGCGATGGGCCGGGTCACGCATCTCCGCTTTTGCCCACTACGCGCAAAACCCCAACGCCGTTTCCACCCCCTCACCCCCAAAGATCGAGTCCGCCCCTATGTTCTCAACGAGTGGGAGTTTGGGGAACGGGCAAGCGCATCTCCTGGGCTGGAGTTATATGACTGGTGATTGTTGGAAGAGGTCGGTTGATTGCAGCCACCCCCCCAAGAATGACAATACCTGTGGCGACCACCCATTTGATGGTTTCTACCTTGGCGATTTCAATTTCTTTCTCCAAGCGCAGAATATCTCCCTTGGTGGCCAACTCCTGAAGCCGTGACTCTTCCAGCTTCTGAAGAATACCAGAAAGGGCTTTTGCCTGGGCTTCCGCTTGAGCAGGCGGAACACCGGCGGTTTCCAGTTCCCTTACAAAGGCCAGCGTGTCAAACGGAATAGCGGTGGCGGTACTCATGGATTCATCTCCTGGTGGGCATGATGGTTCCTGCTTTTGTCTACTCTATCCGAGAACCTCCGAGGATGTCCAATGATTTCCCTTGACAGATTATAAAGAAGAAATTTGGCCATCACCATCCTGAGATTCCTTACCTGGAGGGGAGAGTTTTGGCCGTGAACGGCATTCCCACCAGGATTAAAGAATGTGAGCCTGCCTAGTGGTGAAAAGTGGAAGTTCGTGATCCACACGATTTTCTTGGTCTGCGAGGGTGCTGGTCTTCTCAGCGATGGGCTGGGTCACGCATCTCCGCTTTTGCCCACTACCTTGCTGATTGCAGTCGATGGACGGCCCTGCCGAATCGGTCGCATTTCCATGATTTCCTGTTCGGATGGTTCGTATGTATTTGGATCGCACGCAATGCCGACGGCAATCGCTGCGTCTTCTTCAAGTGTCGGAATCTTTAATGTTAATTTACGATTGGACATATGTTTTTACCTCCCGACTGTTGGCTTTGCGCAAACTGATGATTCTACGAACATCGCCTCGATCCACAAATACAACGCAATACAATCGATTCTCAACTGGCGCATCCAATTTGTCAAGCGGGAAACAACTTGAAGAACAAGTGCAAAGAAAATTCATTCTGGATAGGCTGGGATGAACTCAAGATTTTGGAATTTCTTCGGACTGCTTTTAAACGATTGCGAAAAAGTCCCTTTGAGGGGCCAGCAATCGAAAGCCCCCGGCTTTGCCGGGGGATTGTTACTTGCGATTGGATATACGTTTTTACTTATTCAATATTATCTTCAGCCCATTTAATAAAACTTTTTTTAAATCTATTATTTTTATTGTTTTTAAACCATTCTATATGATTTGTTCCTTCTGTTTTAATTATGACGCTCCAGGTCTCCCATAAATCATTATATTCAACTTCTCTTCTTCCGCTTCCCTTTGTATTATCATATATGGTTTCAATAAAATTCCACATCATAAATGCAAAAGCATTGTAGATTGAATTATGTTTAGTGTTGCCAGCTATACCAATATTATTAATTTGTGGCATGGTTTCTATTGGGTATGCCATAACTAATTTTAATAATTCCTGGTACTGTTTGTCAAGATCCTGGTAAATTTTTGTATTTTTATCCTCTATCGCACGGTTTTTTCCTCCGACACCAAGAAAGAGTACAGATAAACACATAATGTAAGGCATTAAAAATATTTTAATATAATCATCGTAACACTCTAGAAAGGTTTTAATATATAATATTAATTCATTCAATAATTTATTAAAAAATAAAACAAGTAAAATTATTGCAGGAGAAATAATGACTAGTGCTAACAAGTATCCAGAAATTATTTCTAAGGTATTGAAAAATTTAATAGAAAATTTATATGATTCTAACTTGTTCATTGATTGTATCCTTTATTTGTTTGAGAAGTTGAGAGTCCTTGGAGATTCCATATAATTCAGAATAAATTCTGGATATTAATTCAATAGCTTGTTTGCCATCAATGAATTCAGACGGGAATGACTGAAATACCATGAGAAGCATTTGTGTTTCTTGATCCCCTTGTAGGGGAGGAAGAATATATTTGATATCAGCGAATTGTTTAAAACCTAATTTTCTGTAAAATGTAATTCTTTTTTCTCTTTCATTTGTGTTGGTCCCAAACTTTGGATCTTCCACTTCTAAAATAAGATTTTTACTATCTTTTATTGATTTTTGTTTTATATAATTAATAAATGATTTTGCCAAACCGGATTGACGATTTTCTTTTTTTGTTGCCAAATAATCGATTAATATAAAATCAGTACCGTTCAAAGGCCATAGCAAAGCCATAAAAACAACTTTAGAGGTTTGAACTCCAATATAACAAATTTCTTTACCACTCGCAATCCTGTTGGCAATAATTTTATCAGGATGTCTTTCGTTTTCTGGAAATGAATTTAAATAAATTTCCATCATTTCTTTAAAATGTGAAGAATTAATATCCTTTAATGTCAAAAATTCAATCATTAGTTTTATGCCTGTTATTGAATAAAATACGCTTCAATCTTGCTTTGAATATTTTGTTTGATTATTCATGGGTAAATCCTCGACTCTGGATGATGACATGGTAGATCATAATAAGCAATAACATTAATACCTACAGAACAAATCACCCTTTCATGCTTCAATATATAGAGTTATGGTATGGCGGCTTGATCATCTTTTTGACTTTTGGTGAAGTCGAACTCCATTCTGTGAAAACTCTGTCAAGCAGGAAACAACTTGAACAACAAGTGCAAAGAAAATCCATTCTGGATATCCCAGCACTCGGCAAGAAGTGCTGGGAGGGGTGGCCTGTCTATCATGGTTGGCTCTCTGGTGAGATCATTGAGGACCGCCAGGAAGCCTTTTCCTCCCATTTGCGCGGTTTACCGTGCCATCATGCGTTCTTTGTTGTTTGAGTAAAAAATGCCGTCGGATTGGGCAGGGATGAAGAGGTCTGAATGCCAGCGGGGCGTATCCTTGCCAGGAGGCGTCATGGTTGCCTGCAATTGGTGGTAAATTTTGTCCACGATGACCAGCAATCGACGCAGTTCTGACTCCGCCAACCGGGGGAGGGCGTTGATTTGTTCCAGCAGAGCCAGTTCCGTATCGCTCAATCGTTTGAAGATCTTTTGAAATTCCTCCTCCTTCAATCCCAGTTTTTCGATTTTGTGCATGGTTTCAGTGATTTTTTCTTTCATCGAGGTCTCCAGTCGGGTTGCAAGAATATCGTTGATTGAGATATGCATTTTGCATGCCATAGCATGGCATGGCCGCAACCAAAAAATTTACTTCCAGGTCAGTTTCCATATGCAAGTGTTTCCATAAAGGTTGCAAAGTTCGGATCTATGATGGAGAGATAGGTATCAGCCCTTTCTTTCAAAAACTTTAAAAAATTTTTTGATTCCAGGGAGGGGGTCTCATATATCACAAGATTTTGATATTAGACTTTAAGAGTTTTAGAAAAAATATAAGTTTTCACGCCCTCCAACAGATAAATCCAAATACCACGACACATTTGTGGCAAAGAATCGTTGTGAGCCAGCATCAAAACGCGCAGCAACATGATAGGCCGGAACAGAAACAGATTGGTCCACCTGGCCATAAAAAACAAGCTCATAAAAGGCCAGCCGTTGGCATCCTTCCGATAGGCCGCCACAATCCATGTCGCCAATGACACTGGCAGATAAGGGGCCATGACGGTTAATCGGTTGAGAACGGTCAATTTGTAGTATCCAAAATCACGACTCATATCATCCTCTTCCAAGATCCAGGGCATTTCTTTTTGGATTCGGGCATAGATATCCGTCCCTTTGTAGTAGGTCAGGGAGAAAAAATCGAATAGAGAGGGGCGTGGGGTCGCCAGAATGGTTTCAATGGTCTCCAGTTTCTCCTCGTCGCTCTCCATGGGGTTGTCCAGGATGATGTCATATTTACCCGCCAAGCCATTGGACTGGATCAGACCAGCTGCCTTTATGAAGTGGTGACGATAGGATTTTCGCCCGAAGACCTCTTTCAAAACTCGGTCACTGCCGCTCTGAAGACCCATATTGATCCACTGGACACCAGCATCTTTAAGGGTTTTGATTATACGATCACTAACATAAACAGGAATGGTATGGATAATGAAAGGCAGTCCCACTTCCTCCTTGTATCGGCGACAAAACTCATCCAAATAGGTTGCGCCACAGGAAAGGATCGAATCGTCCTGGAAGTGGACAATTTTGATGTCTTCGTTTTTGTGTATCGCCAGGGTGAGTTCATCGATGACATTGTTGACGCTGCGTTTACGGATTTTGGATTGTCCTGTGATCGACACCAGGGCACTGTTACAACAGTAGGTACAAGAAAAGGCGCACCCACGAGAAATAATCGTTTCAAACATGGCTCCCCGGTAGCGAGCCAAACGACTGTATTCCCGGTTCTCCAGGGACACAATGGCACCATCGGCTTTCTGGATGAAACTCTTGGTTGGACAATGTTCCAAGTGTGGGAGTTCGTCCAGATTGGTCTGGGGCGAGGCCAGTGGATTTTTGATCCAATGTCCGTCATGCGTCCGGTAAGAGATGCTATCTAATAACCGTACATCACCACCCTGTATCAAGGTTCTGGCAAATTGTCGGATAACCCCTTCCCCCTCCCCAATACATACATAGTCGGAAAACGCCAGACATGACTCTGGGTCAATGGTTGCATGGATTCCACCACTGAGAATCGGCAAGGATGGAAAGTATCTTTTTAGATAACGGCCCAGGAATAAAGCACGTTCAAATTCAATACTCATCAAGCTGATACCGACAAACAACGGCGATAATTCTTCGACAAACCGGCGAAACGCCTCCATCTTTTCTTCCGCACAAAAGGGCATATAAAGTAGGTGGGAGTTGATCTCCAATCTCAATGAATTATGTATATACTTCAATCCAATAATAGAAAGATTATCTTGTAATGAAATAAGTAATGCATTACAATTCATAGTAATCATGATGACCTCCAGTCGGGTTCAAGAATGTTTTTTGATCTTTGCATATTGCATGCCATATAATGTTGATCGCCATGACTTGCTTGAACAGATTTGGATACACCACTCCTTATCCTCTTTATCGTCTGACAAGGCCTTGGAGATGAGTTGAAAATCGCAGGTGCAAAAAAATACCCTCAAACGAGCCAATTGTGACGTTTTCCTGCTTTCGTGCAAGCCATCTCCTGTCATCATGCGTGGCATCTCATGCCACATGCTTGGATAACAATTTGAAAATATTGTATAAAATATAAAATAATTCACCATTTTGAAAAATTGTCAAAATATCCCCTTATCGGATTTATCGGATGATGGCCTCTTTGACTTGAGTGAAAAGAAATACTGTGCATAATACTGAAAAAATCAACCAACCAGGACAAAATCAACTACGCATGGTTGGTTTTTTCGAATAAAATGGAGTCGAGCCTGTTTTTTTATTCAAGTTTGTCTGCAATTGTGTCGATCCATTACACAGGACGGGTCATGATCGGAACCGGAACGGTCAGAACAAATCAACTCGCCCTGACGCAGATGTACAATAGAACATTACCTTGCCATCGGGAGTTATAGATATGACCATTTCCATCAGTTCCAATTTGACCTCACTGCTGGCCCAGAGGAGTCTGCAAAATACCAGCACCGCTTTGAGTAAAAGCATGCAACGCCTCTCCACTGGGTTGAGAATCAATTCCGCCGGGGACGATCCCGCCGGACTGGCCATCGCCACCCGGATGTCAACCCAAATCCGCAGCCTGAATATCGCCAAACAGAATGCCAATGAAGGCAAATCCCTGACGGACGTTGCCTATGCGGCCCTGGATGAAACCACCAATGCCATCCAGAGCATTCGGGAGTTGGCACTGGAAGCCAAATCCGATTCCAAATCCAGTGGTGATCGGACTTCATTGCAAATGAACATCAATCAGTTGTTGTCTGAGATTCAGCGGATTGCCACGGAGACCAAGTATAATAATTATGCCTTGTTGAATGGTTCGTTTGCCAACAGGTCATTTCAAATCGGGGCCAATGCCGGTGAGGTCATTAAAATCACCATTGGTACTGCCAGTTTGGCGGGTATCGGCATGGGGACCAATGGCAATATGATTATTGTGAGTGCCGCAACGGCGAGTCTGGCCCAAAGCGGGGCCAGTGGAACCATCTTGCGCGCAGATAGTGCTTTGGACTCCATCAGCACAATCCGGGCAGAACTGGGGGGTGCCCAGAGTCGTTTCGAGTCGATCCTCAATACCCTCGCAGCCACTTCGGATGGTTACACCACCGCCCGATCCAGCATTATGGATACGGATATCGCTGTGGAAACCAGTCGTTTGGCGCGTATGGCCATCATACAGCAAGCAGGGGTTTCGATCCTGGCCCAGGCCAATTTGCAACCGCAATTGTTGTTGAAATTGTTGGGATGATTTTGAATCAGGGAAGAGATGAGATCTTGGCTTTCCGACTTGAGGCGGGACTTTGTCTGGACATGACTGTCTCGCCTTAAATGGAAGGCCGGTTTTGATTGTATGTCGTGCTTAAAGATGTTGGTTTGTAAGCAGGTTGGACATCTTGTCAAGCAGGGTGCGCATGGTACTATCGTCAAACTGGTCTGGGTGATAGGCGAGAAAAACCAGCAATTGTCCGTTTTCCACAACGGCGTTGAAGGTCAAATCATACAAGATCGCAGCCCGGTCGCTGACGCGATACGGGGCGATTTCGCTGGTCGTTTGCAGATCCAACGCTCCAGGATCAAAACGATAATCCCCAAGATAGTTGAAACTGATCTGTGGCTGGATGCACAACGGCATGCCCGGTTTCATTCGTGTCGGGGTCAGATATTTCAATATGCTGTAACCCATGCCATGGTTTGGAATCTGCTCCAATGTCATCCGTATGGCCTGACGGGCCTCCTCCTGGGTCTGTGTGGGAGAAATCGACAGGATGACCGGAAAAACACTGGTGAACCATCCCACAGTACGACTTACATCCACATCCTCCTGAATGGATTCCCGACCGTGTCCCTCCAACATGATGGGAATCTCCTCCATTCCACACCATGCCTGAATGGCTTGGGCCAGGGCTGCCAGCAGGATCTCAATCATGCGATAGGCCGTCTGGTTCTGCAGATCCGCCGTCTCCTCCAGGGATAATTGGATATGTCCATCCCGCACATGGGCAGCCTGATTGGCAGACACGGGTGCCAGGGAGGCACCAGGCAAACGTCCAACTGGCACGGCTTCGATTCGTTGCCAATAGTCGATTTCCCGCAACAAAGCCAGGCTGCGGCTGTAGGCATGCACCCCAACGGCCCAACGTTGGAATGAATCGCTTTTCCGGGGTAACGTGATGTCGTGACCTGCCACTTTTTGTTCATATCCCCGCAGGATGTCATCCAACAAAAATCGCCAGGAAACGGCATCAATGATCAAGTGGTGAATCACAATCAAAAGACGATCCTCGTTGAGCATGCGAAACAGGCGGGTCTTTAAAAGCGGTCCTTGTTCCAGATTCAGGCTGCTTTGCAACTGCCTGGTCTGCTGGTCCATGGCATCATCGGCCTGCCCGGATGCCTGCAAATCCACCACAGCAAAATCAATGGGATGATCCACTCCGGCAATCTCCTGGATCATGCTTCCATCGGCTCTGGGAACAAATCGTGCCCGCAGCAGGTCATGATGGGTCTGGACAGCTTGCAAGGCCGCATATACGGCCTTTTCATCCAACCGTTGCCGGAAAAAGAAATATTCGGCATGGTTGAAATGGTGACGATCCACTGGATAATCCTGAAAAAACCAAGCCTGAATGGCCGTCAACGGAACCGGACCGGTGACTGTTTCCTGGGATACGGATCTGACTGGTCTCAAGGAGCGGTTCTCGATGCTCGTTGCCAGAGAGGCGATTGTGGAATGCAAAAACAGGTCTTTGGTCTCCAACCCCAGGTCGCTTAAATGGGCAATCACCTGAATGGCCTTGATGGAATCTCCGCCGAGCATAAAAAAGTCGTCCAGGATGCCAATGGCAGGACGACCCAGGATTTTTTGCCAGACCTGCACCAGTCGTGTTTCCAACTCTGTGCCAGGAGGCAGCAGGGTTTGGGAGGAAGGGGTCTCCTGTTCGGCCTGTGTCAACAGTGCTTTGCGATCAATCTTGCCGCTGATGGTCAGGGGCAGTCTCTCCAGGGGGATCAGGCGGGAGGGGATCATGAAACTGGGCAGAACACCTTCCAGCCAACGGCGCAACCGTTCAGGTTGCATGGTGGCGGGAGTCACGAAAGCAATCAGTTCCGTGGTGTTGGCTGCCAGAGTGCGTACCAGAACCGCAACTTCCCGCACATCAGGATGTTGTCGCAGGTGATGGGCCACCTCATCGGGTTCCACCCGGTTGCCACGGATTTTGACCTGGTCATCCAGGCGGCCCAGCAGTTCGATGGTCCCATCGGGACGCCAACGGCCCAGATCCCCGGTGCGATAGAGCCGTTCTCCAGGGTGCCAGGGATTGGGGATAAACCGTTCAGCCGTCAATTCCGGTCGGTTCAAATAGCCCCGCGCCAAACCAGGACCAGCCACAACGATTTCTCCCGGAACCCCCACTGGCACCAGTTGATCCACGCCATCCAACAGGTACAAGGAGAGATTGTCCAGGGGTGGACCAATGGGAATACCAGTGACATAACGGCTCGGTTCTGGCAAGACCCGGTACATGGTGGCACAAACCGAGGTCTCTGTGGGACCATAGGCATTGAAATAGGAGAGGCGACTGGCAAAATGGAGCGCGTCCGCGAGTATCGGAGCCTCCCCGGCAGTAATGAGTGTTTTGAGCTGATTCAATTCTGGTCGGTTGGCTGTTTTGGCTGTGGCTGCCAGAGTTTTTAGATAGATCGGGGGAAACGTGGCCACAGTGACCCCTTTGGCCCCCATGGTATCCAGCAGGCGGTGCGGGTTGGCAATGGTGGAATGCCGGACCGGAACCAGGGCCGCACCACACAACAAGGCCATGAATACCTCTGACAAAGAGGCGTCAAAGGCGGGTGAGGAAAATTGCAACACCCGATCTTTGGCCTCCACCCCAAAGGTGCGAATTTGCGCCAAGGCCATGTTGACAAAACCTCCATGCTCCACCAACACCCCCTTGGGTTGGCCAGTGGAGCCGGAGGTATAGATGATATAAGCCAGATTCTGTGGGGTCAGGGGGAGATTCAGGTTGGCGAAGCCAGAAAGAGTGGAGTTCTGTCCACTTGAAAAAGCATGCAGAGGCAGGCGCAGGCCTTTGAACGCCTCCAGTGCCTCCATTTGTTCGACCAGCAGGATGCGGCACCCACTGTCCTGGATCATAAAGGCCAATCTCTCCAAGGGGGTTGCGGGATCCATGGGCAGGCAGACCCCGCCAGCCTTCATGATGCCCAACAAACCCGCATGGAGTGCTGCGGAACGTTCCGAAAACAGTCCGATGATCTCCTCGTTGCCCACACCACAGCGTGTCTGAAGATGATGGGCGATCCGGTTGCTCCAGTCATTCAGATGCTGATAATCAAGGGCGTGTTCTTCTTCCAGAACAGCCATGGCCAGGGGGGTTGCGGCCACCTGTTCCTCGAACAGCGTGATGATGGTGGCGTGTCGGGGGTATGGGGCGCGGTGGGCGTTGAAGGATGCCATCAGGAGGTGTCGTTCTTCCTGGGAGAGCATGTTCAACTGTCGAATGGGTTGATCGGGATTGGCCAGGATGCTTGCAGTCAGGATCATCGCATGTTCCAACATCCGCTGAATCCGTTCAGGCAAAAACAGGTCGGTATTGTAGGTCAATGCGATTTTCAGGTGTTGATCTTGTTCAAAGAAATTGAAAACCAGATCAAATCGGCTGATCATGGCATCCACATCACAGGTGGAGAGGGCCAGACCTTCAGGCGCGGGACGCTCCGGGAGCAGATCCTGCATCACCACCATGACATCAAACAGGGGCGAGCGGCTCAGATCCCGTTCCAGATGGAGTTCTTCCACCAGGCGGTCGAAGGGATAAAATTGCTGTTCGAATGCCTCTGTAATGGTCTGTTTGACTTTGGCCAGCACAGAGGCAAAAGTCTCGGCTGGATCCAAGGTATCATGCAAGACCAGCGTATTCAGGTAGAGGCCGATTTGATCTTCCAGTTCGGGCCGCTCCCGTCCTGCCACCGGGGTGCCAACGAGGATCGGGGTGCTGGAGGGTTGCGGCCCAAGGTGGCGTAACAGCATGATTTTGATCAGAGCGGTCAGCACCATGAACAGGGTGGCCTGGTGGTGTGTACCCAGGCGTGTCAGGCCGGAGCGCAACTCTGGGGTGAATTCGTGGACCATGACCCGACCCTGAAAGGTTTGTACCGGAGGTCTGGGAAAATCCGTGGGCAAAGAGGGTGTGTATTGACCTGCGAGTTTTTGCAGCCAATAGGCTTTGGCTTGTTCGGCATCCGGTCCTGACAGTCGGGCATGCTGATAAGCGGTATAATCTTTATATTGGATGGCCAGTGGGGGTAAAAGCGGGGGTTGGTTGGCGATGCGAGCCGCATAAAAGGCCATGGTATCCTTTTGCAGCACATCCATGGACCAACCATCGCTGATGATATGGTGCATGTTCAGCAATAATAAATGACGTTGATCAGCCAGTCGGAAGAGCGTGACCCGATAAAGGGGGCCAGTGGCCAGATCAAAAGGCGTGCGCGCATCGTCCATGGCCAGGGTGCGCGCCCGTTCGTCGGGATTGGTTTCGGTAGTCAGATCAATCTTTAAAAGTGTAATGCCAGCGGATGGGGCGATGCGTTGCCGGAGTTGGCCAAATCCGGTTTCTGTTGATTCCTCTGCGCTGTTCTGCTCCATGATGAAAAATGTGCGTAACGATTCATGACGCTGTGCCACCTCGCCCAGGGCATATTCCAGGATGTCAGCGTCCAGATGGCCCTTGAATTCATAGAGCGAAGCGGTGTTATAGGCAATGGCATGGCTTTCCATTTGTTGCAGGATCCACAAACGCAATTGGGCGTGGGAAACCGGATAGCTCGCCTGTTGGGGTACGGGTTGAATGGGTATTTGGTTGGTGGTGGCCCGGTTTCTGATCAGTCCCACGAGGGCAGCGATGGTGGGATGTTCAAACAACTCGCCCAGTTGCACGGTCACGCCAAATTGTTTTTGGATGCGGGAGACCATGCGAACGGCTTTCAGGCTGTGGCCGCCCAAGGCAAAAAAGGAGTCGTCAGCCCCCAGGGGGCCACATCCCAGCACTTCCTGCCAGATGAGGGCCATCTGGTGTTGATGTTCTCCTCGCAGGGGGAGATGCTGGGTTGTTTGGTCACGATGGTGTGGATCATCCACTGGCAGGCCAAGCAAGGCTGTACCTGTGTGATGCCGCAATGGCAGATAGTGGGCCTTGTGGAGCAATTGGTCCAGGTTGAGCCGGTCGTCAAACCAGAGTCGAGAGCGGCTGTTGTTTTTGGTCTCTGGTTTTTTGGTCGAGGAGGGTTTTTCTCTGGTTTGCATCGACGTCAACGGGGCGGCTGGCGTTGATGGGGACAACGGAGCGGCTGGCGTTGATGGGGCGTGTGTGGGCGGGGAGGTATCCCAGGCCAAACGGACATGGGAGGCTTGTTCTGGCAAGTCTGAGCATGGGGCCGCATACAGGATGCCGGTTGGTGTATTGTTTTCTGGTTTCAGGGGGGAGTTTTCCAGAAAATTCAAGACCGGTTGATTTTTGGGGGTGGCGCGATATTCCGCCAGCAGGCGGTTGATTCCATGCTGTTGGCAGTGGCGGCGCAATCCGGTCAGAATGGCGATTTCGACGTTGCGTCCCAAGACCCGACAGCTCAACAAGAAGGTATCCAGCAACAATCGGTCGGATTCTTGTTGTGCGAGTACCACGCCCACATGGCCATAATCTCCAAAGCGGTCCAGGACGTGGATCGACCAGCCGTACCACCCATCCTGATGGATCAGGGTGTTGATTTCGGGTACGGTGCGGCGGATGGTGGAGAGATTGAATTGGTTGGTGCGTTGCGTGAGTTGGGCAACACGGGGCAGTTGTTCCGGGCGGATCGGTTCCATGAAGACCTGGATGTCCAGGGTCTGGAGAAAGTCATCCAGGCAGAGGGCTTGTTCCTGATGTTGACGGCGTTGTTGTTCCACCTGGTACATGGAACTGCGGTTGCGATCCTCCGAAGTGACGGTCAAGCGGTCAAACGCCCAGATGTGGCGCAGAAATGGGATAAAATCATTGGGATCTTCCGGCAACCGCAAAGTCAGGACTTCGGGACGGTTGGTCATCATTTCTGCGCATTCGACCCCGGAGTCATCGAGAAACAGAAAACTTTCCAGGCCCAGATCCAGTTCATCGGCCAGTTCCCGGATATTGCGCGACTTGGCGTGCCAGTTGATGCGGTGGGCAATGATCTGGTTGCGTTGTAAAACCATGTCCTGATGGTGTTCAAACACCTCCCAGACATCTTGCGCATTGTTTTTGCTGAGCAGGACGAGCAAAAATCCTTCATGATGCCGGTCGAGCATGAATTGTTGCAGCATCTGGTGATCGGGAGTGATGGTCACCCCAGAGGAACCAGCTTCGCCACAGATGCCCTGCCACAAGGTATTGTCGCAATCCAGGGCAATGACCTTGAAGGGGGCTGCCAGGCTGGCATGGATCCGGCGCGTGATCTGTAGAGCCATGGCGGCATGGAAGGCGTCGGAAAAAGGGATGTGTCCGGTTTGATCCTGGTGTTGGTCAAAGATTTCGTCGATGGCATACCGTTCGGCCAGTTGGGTCAGGTCCAGGGGATGCAGTGTTGGATGATCGAGGAGAAACACCCGGAATCGTTGATATAAAGCTTGAATCCATTCGAGGATTCCTGCTGGTTCTGGCAGGTGTTGGGCAGGAGGCAGCAGGCCGATCAGCCAAGGGGTGGTGTTGTGTCGGGTGCCAAGGGCCTGGGTCAGTTGTTGAAAATACCATTCGAGATGGGTTTGATGGGCTGCCAAACTGGTGGCTGACAGGTCGCGGATCCAGTCTTCGAAGCGAATCAGCAGCACGGCAGGACCGGTATGGGTGGACAGCAGGCCATTCGGGTCCAGGAGTTCTTGAAAGACTTGATTGTATCCTGCGAAACGCACATCGATGTTCAGGCCGAACGCGCTGCCCCACCAACGGATGTGAGGTGCGATGGGATCTGCCGTAAAGGTGGCTGCCACGACCAATGACACTTTTTTGGGATCCTTTTTGGAATCCTCTTTAAGATCCTTTTTGATATCGGCAGGAGTGGCTTGATGTTCGACCTGTAGGGTGTGTGTGTGTTGCAGGGGGAGGGGGTGGGTTTGGGTCAACTGGGGGAGCGTGATTGTTTCCAGGGTGATGCCATCATTGGCGATCACTTGTTCGAGAATGGTTTGCAGGTTGGCGACCAGTTCATCCACCAGCAGCGGGTCGATGGCTGCCCGGTTGAGGATCATGTTGAATCCCAAACGTTCTCCAGGGACGACTTGCACGGTAAGTGGGTAGTTGGAGTGGTCCACCTGTTTGTAGCGTTCCACATGGAGTTGGTTTCCTTGGGCATCGACAAAGGAGAACCGATCCATTTCTGCGGAGAGATAATTTTCGAACACCAGAATGTGATCCAGGATGGCATGTTTCAAATCGCTGTTGGCCTGGATTTCTGCCAGGGAGTGATGATGATATTCTTTTGCATATGTAGCATCCTTTTGCACCTGCCGCAGAAGGCGATGAAAAGGTATGCGTGGTTCTGCGCGTATTCGTATTGGTATGGCGTTGATGAACAGGCCCACCATGCGTTCCACGTCAGGGATTTCCGGGGGGCGACCGGATACTGTGGAGATGAAGACCACGTCATCCACATGGTTGTAACGGCTCAACAGGAGGCCCCAAATGGTTTGCATGACGGTATTTTGGGTGACCCGATGCCTGGCAGCCAGTTGTCGCAGGCCATCGGTGACGGATTTGGTGAGCAGATAGGTGCGTTCTTCGGGGTCAAAGGGGGTCGTGTTTGGTGTATGGTTGGGTGGATGTTGACCTGGGAGTCTGGCAGTGTGGTGGTAGCCGGAGAGGTGGCGTCGCCAATAGCGTTGGGCGGCGGATGGATCCTGTTGGGCGAGCCATTGGAGATAAACACCGAACTGGATGGGTTGGGGCAGGTTGTGAGGTTCGTTTCTGGTCAAAGCGGCATGGATTTGAAAGGATTCCTCATGAATGATGCCGATGCTCCAGCCATCCAACAGGATGTGATGAAAGCTGTGTACCACCTCGAAAACATGATGGTTGACCTGAAAAAGGGCCATGCGCATCAATACGTCTTGGGCCAGATTGAAACCGCGTGCCCAATCCTGTTGTTTGTAGGAATGAATGATCTGTTCCTGTTGTTGTTGCGAGCAGGCGAGCAGATCATGGAAGACAAATTCGATGGTTTGTTCTTTCAGGACGACCTGTTTGGGGTTGGGGACGTTTTTGAACACGAATCGTGTTCTGAGTACGTCATGCCTGCGCATGACTTCATTCCAGGCGGCTTCAAACAGGGGTATGTCCAGGTGGCCCCGTAAACGGAACTGACATTGTTCAAAATAGGGATTGGATGCCTGGTCATACAAGGCGTGAAACAGCATGCCTTCCTGCATGGGTGTCATGGGATGGATGTGTTTTATATTTTTTTTGATCATTTTTATCGTACCATTTTTTCATTTTGTCTGTTGTTTCGGATGTTACATCAGCGTGGGGTGCCTGTCAATATGTGATAAACTTTTCTGGTACAAGTTGGTGGAAAAAAGTCGAAGGTATGTTTAGTCAGTTATTTTATAACTGGGTGATCGAGCATCCAGCTTGTGTTGGCAGGGGCGTGCGTGTGATTTTGATTGCGTGTTGATTGGGCTGGATGATGGGGTGAAAAGGGGGTATAATCATGTTTTATGAAAATATTTTTCTGTTTGCATGAAATGCTTTGATAATAAAAATTATGTTTTTTATGATTTATTAATTTATTTTTCTTGTTCTGAAACCGTATGAAAAAGGAAGGATCTTGTTTATGAATGTCCTGGCGTGGGGATGCCAATGAATATTTTTTATGAGCATTTTATGGTATCTGGCGTGGAAACCTGGTTGTGGTTGCCCCCCCTGACAGGTTTTATACTCTCTTTTTTTTGTTCCATGGCAGGTATTTCCGGGGCGTTTTTGTTGATGCCCTTTCAAATAAGCGTATTGAATTATACCGGTCCTTCTGCGACTGCCACCAATTTTGTGTTCAACCTGTTTGCCACCCCAGGTGGGGTGTGGCGGTATTGGCGGGAAGGGCGCATGTTTTGGTCACTGGCAGCACTCATTATTGTGGGCACGCTGCCGGGTATTGTGCTGGGGTTTTATCTGCGTCTGCTCTATTTGGCCCAGGCCGGACGGTTCAAGATATTTGTGGGTGTTGTCATGTTGTACCTGAGTTGGAGGTTGCTCTCTGGTTTGATTCCGTCTGCTGCCCAGGGGAATCCGCCAACCAGACCGGTGTTGGCATTATCGGATTGTTCTTTGAGCGTGTTGCATGTTGATTACAGGCGTGTAACTTTCAGCTTTCAGGGGCAAGAACATGGATTCAGTCCTTTGGCTATGCTGATGCTGGCTTTTGTGGTGGGAATTATCGGTGGTACTTACGGCATAGGGGGTGGAGCGATCATGGTTCCATTTTGTATTGCGGTATTTCGTCTGCCAGTGCATGTTTTGGCTGGGGCGGCCTTGTTGGGAACTTTTGCCACTTCAGTGTTCGGCGTGCTGGTATACAGTGTGATGCCGGTGCCAGGGGGCGGATATGCCTCACCTGATTGGTGGTTGGGTTCTCTCTTCGGTTTGGGGGGCGTGGTGGGGATGTACCTGGGGGCCATGTGTCAGAAGCATGTTTCGCAGTTGGCACTGAAAGGCGGCTTGGGTATTGTGCTTGCTGGCCTGGGTGGCGTTTATTTGTTTGGGTGATAGATTACTATTGATTGTTTTGTGGTCGTACTGTCAGGTACTCAATAGTTTCCATATTGGTTGTGCTTAAACTATTACATGTATGAATGTCACGCATGCATTTTTTGAGCAGGTGTTGTTGGTGGCCACCCTTTAGCATCCAAACAAATTTTGAAAATGGTATCTTCCTCGTATTTTATTCTGGTAATCAGCATGTGCTTGATGGAAATGAATTCTTCTTGAAGTTCGTGGTTGTTTTTATTGTTTAT
>JAMOBH010000402.1:0-4450 GCA_039908085.1 Magnetococcus sp. YQC-5 | reverse complement strand
TCCTAACTTCCGTAAAAATTTACCCTTGCAAGGGTGTTGAGGGGCGGTTCATCGCATCTCAAGATATTGATTTTTTTTGAAAATATTAAAAACCTACCCTTGTAAGGGCCTCATTCCCCCTGGTGGGGTTTGGGGCGCGACCCACCCTCCATCCAAGGCACCAACCTGTTTTCAAAACGATCAAGACAAGTGTGAAATAATTTACAAATAAATGATTCGGCCCGACCAAACCACGCCCGTCACATCATGAAACAGGGGTATGTGATATTTTTTTCGGATACCCTTGGCTTTTGTTGAAAATGGCCTTATAGTGACCTTCGACTGTTTCGTGAAGAATTCGCTGGAAAAGTCGGCTTTGCCGGCTTTTTTTGATTGGATGCAAGCAGAAACTTATGCAAAAATCCACAGCAACAGAGGATTCGACAGTTTCATTTGGAATTATTGAGCTATACTGGAAAACCGTTTGTCTGCCATTCCATCAAGACTGTTGCAATGGGCCACTGAGGCCGCTGAGGCTGAATCCTGCCAACTTGTGGATGTCGAACTCGTATCCGAAGGAGGCGAGCGGATTGTCCGTGTCTTTCTGGAAAAAAAAGACGATACCTTGCAACTGGATGATTGCGCCGCAGTCAGTGAGCGACTTTCTGCCCTGTTGGACCTCGATGACCTTTTTCCGAATGAGTATCGGCTGGAAGTCTCTTCACCAGGGTTGACGCGACCACTGAAGAAAATAGAAGATTTTATTCGTTTCCAAGGCAGATTGGCCGTGATCCAAACCTATGCGGCCATACCAGTTGCACACCCGGATGGCACGCCTGCATCAATCACAACAGGCACAACCGGACAGAAAAAAAGGAGAAATCCAAGCAAAAACGAGCAACCGACACCAGGTTTGACTCGAAAAATTTTCAAGGGGGAGTTGCAAGGCATGGATGATGAAGACACTATCCTGATCCTCGTACAAGGCTCTCTGGAACGGATTCCGTTCAAGTCAATCAGCAAAGCCTCCTTGGACTTTATATGTTAGACAAGATCAGCAAATATTCTGGGTGTCATTCATGAGTGCGGAAATTTTACAGATTGCGGAACAATTGGCCAGAGAAAAAGGCATTCCACGTGATGTGGTCATTGAGGCCATGGAAGATGCCATTCGTACAGCCTCCAAAAGAAAATATGGTGCGCACAAAAATATCCAGGTACTTTTTGATGGCAAGTCTGGACTTTTTAAACTGAATCAATTGCGTGAAGTGGTGGACTCCGAGGATGCGCCTGGGTATGAAAGTCCCGACACCCATATGGTGTTGTCAAATGCCTTGAAGCTCAATCCCTCAGCCAAAGTGGGCGATTTTCTCTCCGAAGCCTTGCCGCCCATGGAATTTGGCCGCATCGCCGCCCAAACCGCCAAACAGGTGATTGTCCAAAAAGTCCGGGAAGCTGAACGGGATAGCGTCTTCAAAGAATATGCCGACCGTCAGGGACAACTGGTCAATGGACTGGTCAAACGGGTCGAGCGCAACAACATGTATGTGGATCTGGGCCGCGCTGCGGCTTTTCTGCCCCATGAACACCAGTTGTTCCGGGAACATTATCGTCCCGGTGACCGGATTCGGGCCTATATCCACGAAGTGCGCGATGTCCAACGGGGACCGCAGATCATTCTCTCCCGCACAGTCCCGGAAATGGTCCCGCGCCTGTTTGAAATGGAAGTGCCAGAGATTTATGACGGCATCGTGGAAATCAAGGCCGTGGCCCGCGATCCAGGCTTTCGCAGCAAAATCGCAGTCACATCCAATGATCCCCATGTCGATCCCGTGGGTGCCTGCGTGGGCGTTCGCGGTTCACGGGTCCAAGGTGTGGTCACGGAACTTCAGGGAGAACGTATCGACATCATCGAATGGTCCCCGGATCCGGCGGTGTTTGTCTGCAATGCCCTGGCTCCGGCTGAAGTGATGAAAGTGGTCATGGATGAAGATGAATCGCGCATCAAGGTGATCGTGGATGAGGATCAACTCTCCCTGGCCATTGGACGCCGGGGCCAGAATGTGCGTCTGGCCTCTGAACTGACCGGCTGGAAAATCGATATCATCACCGAACGTGAAGAGGCGGAAAGCCGCGTCGAGGAGTTTGAAACCCTCGCCAAAGAATTCATGGCCCGTCTGGATCTGGATGAAGAAGTGGCAACATCTCTTGTTCAGGAGGGTTTCACCACCCTGGAAGAAGTGGCCTACGTGCCCCTGGAAGAGCTTGCCAGTATCGAGGGCTTTGATGAGGACATTGCCAAAGAATTGCGCACCCGTGCCAGGGATCAATTGTTGAACAAGGCCATTGAAACCGAAGAACGGAAAACCGAACTCTCCATTGATCCACGCATCTCCCAGCTGCGAGGCTTGACAGATGCCATGGTCTTCACATTGGCGGAAAAAGGCATTGCTCAACTGGATGACCTGGCTGACCTGGCAACCGATGAATTGCTTGAAATGCTGGGAAACGCCTTGAAACGCAAAGATGTGGAGCGTTTGATCATCGAAGCGCGTGAAGTCGCAGGCTGGTTTGAAAACGAGGAATAACTCATTTCGCGCATGAAGCATGACATCACGAATGCGCCTGCCAACTTGAATGCGGCAGAAAAGACGGCAGAAGAAACGCTCGACGTTCCATTGCGTCGTTGCGCCATGACCCGGAATCGACGCCCAAGGGAACAGTTGTTGCGCTTTGTGTTGGATCCCCAGGGCCAGTTGACTGAAGATCTGGCAGGACGTTTGCCCGGTCGAGGGGTTTATGTCACATCAGAACGCAAATGGGTGACAGCTTTATTGGCGAAGCATAAAATATCCAAAGAAGATCAGGAGGCCCAATTGACACGCCTGGAACAGGCCTTGGTCAAACGCCTTCTGGATGGGGTGGGACTGGCCCGACGTGCTGGCAGTTGTCTGGCAGGCCTGCGATCCGTGGAAGAACTTCTGCAACGAGGACAGCGTCCCCTGGTACTGCTTGCCTCGGATGCTGGCACAGTGCTAGAAAAGCTTGATTGCATGCTTGCAGGCATCGACAGGATCGAAATCCTGGACATTGTGGATCAACAGAGTTTGGGTACGGTTTGGGGTGGACGTTCGGTGGCACTGGTCGCAGTGACGCACCCTGGAATTGGAGCAAGAATTCGTATCGACGCCCTCCGCTGGCGATTGTTCACGCGGACCGTGGATAAGACAGAGACCGAGCGGGCAAAGCGTCCCGGTCGTGGTGCAGACCATAAGATCACCAGAAAATCCGGCACTGCTGCCAGACATTCTGCGGGATCTTAAAGAGAAACGCCCACGACACTGCGCAAGAACTTCCCAGATGGCATGCGAAATCCATCACGGGATGAAAATGGGGTCTTTAGGGACCGGGGTTTGGTGACCTAACTATGTACCGGAAGGGTATTCAACCGGTGGAGAAGGTTCTTTTGAGCGATTCGAAAAACAGTGACAATGAAGGCGGTGAGAGTGCGCGTCTGAAATTGAATGCGCCTGGCCGCATAGTTCTGCGTAAAACCGTGGAAGGCGGTTCCATCAAGCAGAATTTTTCCCATGGCCGAAGCAAGAGCGTGGTCGTGGAGGTGCGAAAGAAAAAAACTTTCGTTAAAAGTTTTGCTGAGGAATCCGCAACTCAAGGGGGTGCGCAAGGTGCGCATGACGACTCCCGGAAAGAGACGGAATCGCGTGGTGCGACTGTGGTCGTGGCCAATGAGGCAACTCACAAAGATCGAAAACAACACATTCTGACGCCCATGACCCCTGCGGAACGTGAAACGTTCCATGAGAGTCAGGAACAGGAACGCCTGGAACGGGAACAGGCCGAACGACACCGGGTCGAACAGGAACTTCGGGCACGTCAGGAGCAGGAAGAACTCCGCAGCCGTTTGGAACAAGAAAAAAAACGGCAACTGGATGTCCAACGCCAAGAGGCGGAGCATCAGGCTGCGGAGCATCAGACCAAAGTGTCGCCATCCAGCAGGGTTGATCTCCAACACGAGCCGTCAGCCGTTTCGGACACACCCAAAATGGCCATGCCGGTAGCGGTGTCATCTGGGACGGAATCCCTGGTTCGTGAATCGATGCCAGTTGAAGGAATCCAAGTACCGACGGCCACGATGGCTGTTGCGACAGAGAAAATCGACACCAGAACCGATAGCGGAACCGGCTCCAGAACTGACAACAGGTCAGGAACCGGACCCAGAACCGACAACAGATCGGGAACCGGCCCCAGAACCGACAACAGATCAGGAACCGGCCCCAGAACCGACAACAGGTCGGGAACCGGACCCAGAACCGACAACAAATCGGGAACCGGACCCAGAACCGACAACAAATCGGGAACCGGACCCAGAACCGACAACAGATCAGGAACCGGACCCAGAACCGACAACAGATCAGGAACCGGACCCAGAACCGACAACAGATCAGGAACC
>JAMOBH010000057.1:0-21831 GCA_039908085.1 Magnetococcus sp. YQC-5 | reverse complement strand
TCATTTCACTCTCCAGGTGAGTTGCAAAACAGTCCAGATTGTACCATATTAATGCGCAAATTCAAATGGTTGATGATTGTTTCCCCGCGACGAAGTCACCGATTCAGGTGGCTGGCAATGGAGCGCAGCAGAATTGGCAGTCAGAGTTGATGCGGTTGTTAAACATTAGATTGATTTCCCTTGTGTATTAATAATCATATCAACTGACGGTGCTTCCCGAGATTTTTTCCTGTAACTTAATATTAAGGTAGCGGTTGTGCTGGAAAAGACGCCCACCAAGAAAGATATAAAAATATCAATCCACTGTTCCTTTTCTCTAGCCTTCTCGTATTGTTTTAAAACTAATTCTATTTTGTTATTCTCAATGGCTACTACTTGCTCTAGCTCAGCCTTCTCTTCTCGTAGGCTAGAGATATCTTTGTTAAGGTTTTGAAGTAAATTTTTTTGATCTGTAACATAGTTATGAAGCTCAGAAAGTGACTTCTGTATTCCGCTTAGATTTGCTATTTGATCAGAAACGTTTTTTGAATACTCTCCTTGAAACATATACGAAGACATTAACGCTGACATGATACTTGCAATTAATCCTGCAATTGAGCTAACAGCAAATTTTTTTGCCCTTTTCTTAGTATTTTCTATTGAATTTATGAGCAGCTTTCTGTTTTTCGATAGCTTTTCTAGCTGACTGTCTAGGTAAAATGCCTTTTTTTTCAATTCAGAAAAATCAGGGAATTCGTTTCTTTTTGAGGTGTCAACCAAATATGCTTGAATGTCTCTTGCAGTTCTGACCGCATCCAAATAAACAGGAAGATCTTCATTTTCAGCGAACTTAGAGAATTTTTCTTGAAACATCCTGAAACGGTCCAACGAAAAGAAAATCCGCGCTTCAAGCGCATCGTACGCAGCCCTGATAAAATGTTGTTTTGCCCTTTCGAGCTCGGAACACCTTTTTTCTTCAGTGTCAGCCTGTTCGGCACGCACTCTATGTTCTGTTCCATTTCTGAGTTCATTTAATGCCGAGACAACAATATCCCCCCCAAGTGCCTCCGCTTCTTTTAGCTCTGCGTTTGCAATGGCAAATAAATCATTGAGTTCTTGTTCGGTAATTTCTGCCATGCTTCCTCTTGGCTAACAATGATTATATAGTTTTTTCATACTATCTTTGGGCCGCGAAACCGCGGTGTAAGATCCCGCCTGCAACTCTGTCATAACGCCAGCATATGCAGAAGGTTAGGCATTGTCTTGGGGTGTCCAAATCGGCCAAAATCGTGTGCCCGAAAAATGGACATGGAAATTCGCAAAAATAATGTCTTATAACAACACGCTGCGTCTGATTTTTATATGCCATAAACCGGGCAAAAAAATCAGGTTAAGAGGGGCGTTTTTGGACACCCCAGCCTTGTCTTGCAATGAATGCGGTTGGATATATGGTTTCTGTACTAAGATATTTGTCTTCCTCATCTACAAATCGTCCGCAGGACTTTTGACGCCCTTGCCGCCCCGATTAAGGAAATGGGTGTAAACCGGAATATCCCAGCTGGCCCTTACCACCGCACTGATTCGCCAAATTGCGCCTTTTCTGTCCATCGTGGCGGAACCTGTCAATGAAAATGATACACTGGGGTATAAAAAACTTAGTGTACATCTCCGGCACCCAACCTACCTCAGGCTGCGTTTTTTTAGGCATGGTGGGCCTATTGTTCCGGAGGAAGGAATGACGAGGGGACTTCCACCCCTCACATCAATCTCCGGCCCAATGAGCCCAACCAAGCTATCCCTTGGTGGGTTGCTCCCCAGCATTACCCACCTCCGTTTCACCCGGCAATGGAGAGTCTACAATACCCCTACCTACAGGGCCATGCATCTCGTGAATGGCGTGTCAATAGCGGCCCTGGCGAGGAAACAGGGGTCGGGAAGTGTTACCTTTCCGCCTCTGAGCTGTGCATGCGGTTCTCCCTCAGATGGACCATCGATTGGTGATTTCACAATGAAGATGGCGAAATCGTCCGCTCGACACGCTGGAAAACAACGCCAACCCTCCCACGATTCAAACGTCTCTCGTCCGGAAAACATCAGTACACACCACCAACGACTCAACAGCCTCTCGTCCGGCCAATACACCAGGGAACAACGCCTGCATGTTCAGCCGGGTGTACCACCAGCGAGTCAAATGCCTTTTGTCGGCGGCCAACGCGACAAGAAACAACGACAGCACACACAGATAAAACCACCGCCGATGAGTCTATCAGACGAAACCACCCGATGTAAAACAGAAAAAAACCTGCAATCAAAAAATTCGACTCCCGTTCAACTCCAGCTTCCTTACCAACATCCAGACGCCCGTTGACGCCATTACAACGCCCCCCTGCGCGGTGGCACTCAAGGCGGTTGAGGACAAAATCTGATCATCCTGTTGTCCGCGGCCGGCCAAATTGCACCGCCCTGGATCGTCCACCACCCGCGCCCCCTGCCGCGCCCCAGACACAAACCGCAGGACATACCCACCGACATGCCAAACGTCGCACACACCGCAACAGGGCGCAAAATCGGCTCGTTTTTCACCCCTGGCAACGGGTCCACACCCCGTGGACTCACCCCGACTCGCCCGTGGACCCGCTCTCGATCCGCCCCAGAAGAGGCATAGACGTGTACCAATGCTGCAAATACAGCAACTTGCAACAGGAACCAGACTCCAGTTTAACTCCCGGCTCCCTACCAACATCCAGCCGACGGAAACCTGTTGACGTCTTTCCAACTCCCGCCACCCAGGGAAGCCGAACTGCAAAATTGGCATGTTGTGGATAAGTTGAACATGATGCTAATTTTGCTGGAAAAGTTCAAGTCCAAAAAGCTGTGGACCCGCAAGGCCGAAGTCAACAGGTTTTGGAGAATGTGGCGGCACGGAGAAGAGAGGGGGTGGTTTTTTGGGGGGGCGGGTCCAATATTTTGGGTGGTGGCACAGGAAGGTGTGTGTCGTAACCGTTGAAAATGTTGGTGTTTTTTTGCAAGAAAAAAGCCGCCTTGGTGGGCGGCTTTTCTGGCGAGAGAGCCTTGCACAACTTAAATGGTGGAGGAAGCGATACGCATTTCGGAAAATTCTCCACCGCTTTGCTGCGCTGCAACAAGAGAGCGGTTTGACGGCATCTTGGTTGACCAAGAAATCTGAAACGGTGCATGTTGTCGGCATTGAATGAGTTTTTCTGCGTCGTCAAACTTTTCACCCGTGCGGCGCAAGGTGGCTGTGGACTCGCTTTCAACTCCCGCTTGGGTGGCAAAGGCTCCGTCGGAGCGTTCTCCGTGGCGTTTCGGAGAATTTCCGGAGAATCGGCCGGGATGTCCTCCCGTCCAGCGGCAAAACGCAGGGAACCCGGTGCAGATCCTGATCGGCCCCCTCCTCCCCGGTGTCAGCCCATGGCTGCTTGAAAATTCCATATCAGGTCCGTAGATTGTCCACATCGCCGTTCAGTCCAACCTAGTTTTTGCGTCGGCAAGCGAGGCAAAAAGCCTTAAATCGTTTTAAAATGGGAGACCACTATTCACCTTGCAGCCAAGTGTCTACAGTGGTAAATCGGTTCTGATCTTTTACAGCTACTACATATGTCCAAACACTGCCAACTAAAGAGAACAGGATGAATGCGGAACCATCGTTGACAAAGTCCTCATCAAGGACGTAATGCGCTTTGAGGTTGCAAGCCGAAAATCCTCCTAACTCGGAGTTGAAAGCGATACGCCATAATTCCTGTCGGTCAGTCTCAGCAAGTAGGTCTTCCACACTTGACCACCTAGAAGTTGCTGTTGCCATCTGCCACACAAACGATCCATCATCGGTACTCGCGCAAAGACGCGACAGAAAATCTTTGAGTTTATCTATAGAGTGCTGTGACATGCGCGTTCCCTTCCAAGAACTGTGCTGGTTCAGTGTATCATTTACATTGACATGTCCCGTCAATAATGCCCATGCGATCACCTCAACCACTTCTTTAAATTATCAGGGGTCCAGTGCATCACACATCATTGTCACACAGGGCAGCTACTCGACGGCCATGTGGAAGAACTGTGAAATAGTCCATGAGCTGTTCCTCTACGCTGCCCACTTAGCCGACAACGCCTCAGCCTGCTGCAACACGGTCTGAACCGCCGCGTCCTGGAGATCCGGAGGATAGCCGTATTTGCGTAAAATTCGCTTGACCAGCACCCGCATGCGCGCCCTGGCCGATTCCCGATGGGACCAATCCACGGTGGCATTCTGCTGCAAACTGTTCAGAAGTTCGTGGGCAATCACCTTGAGTGCCTTGCTGCCCATGACATGCACAGCACTTTCGTTTTCGGCAAGGGCATCGTAGAAGGCGATTTCGTCCTCTGAAAGACCTTCTTCCTCGCCACGTTGCCGGGCTGCTCGGATATCCTTGGCTAACTGGATCAACTCCTGAAGCACTTCCACCGTGGTCAGGGCGTTGGTGTGATAGCGGATGACGGCCTGCTCCAGACGTTCCGAAAATGCCCTGGTTTCCACCACATTGGAACGACTGCGGGAGCGGATTTGATCGTTGAGAAGCTTCTTCAACGCCTCCAGGGCGAGATTCTTCTTCTTCATCTGTTGGACTTCCGCCAGAAACTCATCGGACAGTACGGAGAGATCTGGAGTAGTGATGCCTGCGGCGGCCAGGATATCTACAATCTCGGTGGAAACCACTGCCCTGCTGACGATTTGAGAAATGGCAAAATCCAACTCTCCTGCGGTTTTTCCTCCTGTGGAGGCACTCTTCACCAGAGCAACCCGGATAGCCTGAAAAAATCCCACTTCGTCCCGAATGGCCCTTGCCTCGTCACTGGCCGCAGCCAAAGCGAACGCCTTGGAAAGGGCAAGCACGGCGTCCTGGAACCGCCGATGCGCCCGCTTCTTTTCCTCCTCACGATTTTCCTTCTCAGCTACTTTATGCTGGAGATCGAGAATCCACTCGATGGCCTCGGCCATCACCGCCAGTCGTTCTTGTGGAGTCCCTTGGATGCCGCGTGTGTAGTCGAAGCCGTAGAACATGTCGCGGACCACTTCGAATTTCTCCCGCAAGACGGCTACGGCCTGGGACTCATCGATACCCGCCTGTCTCTGATCCGACTGAGAATACTGTCCCAGTGCCTTCTTGAGATTCTGGGCAATGCCGATGTAATCCACCACCAACCCGGCGGGCTTATCCCGGAATACCCGGTTGACCCGGGCGATAGCCTGCATGAGACCATGACCATGCATCGGCTTATCGATATACATGGTGTGCATGGATGGGGCGTCGAAGCCGGTGAGCCACATGTCCCGGACGATCACTAGGCGCAAGGGATCGTTGGCATCCTTGGCGCGTTTGGCCAGCAAAGCCCGTCTGGCCTCATTGCCGATGTGAGGCTGCCACTGAGCCGGATCGGTGGCATTTCCGGTCATCACGACCTTCACCACTCCCGTCTGGTCGTCGTCGGAATGCCAAGCTGGACGTAACGTTTTGATCTGATCGTACAAGGCAACGCAGATGCGGCGGCTCATGCAGACCACCATAGCCTTGCCGTTCATGGCCGCCACCCGGTCCTCGAAGTGGCGCACCAGATCCTCCGCAACCATGGCCAACCGCTTGTCCGATCCCACCAGGGCTTCCACCGTGGCCCACTTGCGTTTCAACCGTTCCTGTTCCGTTTGGACTTCGTCTTCAGTCAAATCCTCCATTTCAGCATCGATCCGAGGTTTTTCATCCTCGTCCAGCTCGATGCGTGCCAGTCTGCTCTCGTAGTAGATGGGCACCGTAGCCCCATCCTCTACCGCCCGGCTGATATCGTAGACGTCGATGTAATCCCCAAAAACTACTGGGGTATTGACATCATCCTGTTCGATGGGGGTTCCGGTGAAACCGATGAAGGAGGCGTTGGGCAGAGCGTCGCGCAAATACTTGGCGAAGCCGTAGGCGATCTCGCCGGTCTTTGTTTCCACCCGCGCCTTGAAGCCGTATTGGCTGCGGTGGGCCTCATCGGCGATGACCACCACATTGCGGCGGGAGGTCAAAACGGGATAGAGACTCTCTCCCGAAGCCGGGGAAAATTTCTGGATGGTGGTGAAGATTACCCCGCCAGATGCGCGGTTGAGCAATTGTTGCAACTCATCTCGGCTGCCTGCCTGAATCGGCGTCTGCCGGATGAGATCCCGGCACATAGAGAAGGTACCGAAAAGCTGGTTGTCCAGGTCGTTGCGATCCGTGAGGATCACCAGGGTGGAGTTTTCCATGGCCGGATGCCTGATCATTTGCCCAGCATAGAAGGCCATGAGGAGGCTTTTGCCCGATCCTTGGGTGTGCCAGATGACACCGATACGGCGATCACCTCCCTTTGCGGAAGCCTTGATGGTGCTTGCCACGGCATGACGCACGGCGTGGTACTGGTGGTATCCGGCAATGATCTTGACAACTCCAGATCCTGTATCGCCGAATACCGTGAAGTAAGCGATCAGATCAAGAAATCGCCGATGCTCGAACACCCCTTCGGCGAGCACCTGGAGTTCCGGTTGCCCCTTGGGCGCAATATGGGAGCCATCGGTAGTACGCCAGGGCATGAACCGCTCCTGGTTGGCGGTCAGAGATCCCAGTCGTGCGGTCAATCCATCGGAAGTGACCAGAACGGTATTGGTGCGAAACAGGGAGGGGATTTGCGCCTTGTAGGTCTGCAACTGGTTGCAGGCTGCCTCCAAGGTGGCCTGTTCACCACCTGGCTTCTTGAGTTCGATGATGGCCAGTGGAAGGCCATTGACGAAGAGTACCACATCGGGACGGCGTTTATGGGAGCCTTCGATGACCGTGAATTGATTCACGGCGAGCCAGTCGTTGGCCGCCGGATCGTCGAAGTCGATCAAACGAACCTTGTCCCCACGCAGGGTGCCATCCTCAGCGTAGAATTCCACATCCACGCCTTCGGTGATCAAACGTTGCAGGCGACGGTTTTCCTCCAGCAGCGAGGGGCATTCGGTCTGGATCACCTTGCGGATGGCATCTTCCCTGGCCTCTTCCGGGAGGGAAGCGTTCAACTGCGTCACGGCAGCGCGTAGGCGTGGTATCAGGAGAACCTCTCCGTAGCTCTCCCGCTCCGGCCTGTGTCCATCGGGGCCAATCTCGGCATCCATGGTTCGTGCGTAACCCAGGGCGACGAGACTTCCAAGAAGGATTTCCTCTACTTCGGCTTCGGAAAGAACCGCCATTACGCTACCTCCTCCTCGACATCCGGTTCTTCGGGTCCGGAAATTTCGTCGGTACTTTGGGATGCATCAAGTGCCTCAATATAGGCCTGACGGTCGAGTTGGAAGAGCAGCCGACTGGGTTCAACTCGGATCAGGATCTCATCCCGGCTTGGCAATCCCAGACGCACCTCCAACATATTTTCTTCCGTGAGCTGGGTATCCAGAAAAAAGACGTGGGAATCGATCAGGTTGTTTTTCACTTCGAACCGTTCGAACGGTTCACGGGTGCGAGCCAGATCTGGATCTGCGTCCAGGTAGGCCTGATGCAGGAAGGTGATGATGGCATCGGCGGACAGGATCGCGGCCCGCCGGTGGTGGGTGGACAGTTTTGTCAGAAAACCATTTTTGCCATGGCTGACAGGCCCAGCCTCGTTGCGCATGTCGCCAAGAGCGGTGCTCAAACCATGATGCTGGGACACCAACTTCTGGAACTTGCTGTGCCTCACATCTCCAAGCCGCAAGGCCCTCACGGCGGCACTGACCCATGCCCCGAAAGATGGCATGGATTCTTTCGGTCTCACCGAATGAACCGGGGAGTCGAACTCATCAATGATGATATGGCAAACCACTTCTACAATGGCTTTGGCGCAATCGATGCAGGCATCGTTCTCTTCGGCCAGCGACTGCTCCATCGCCTGGAAGGTCTGTTGAAGCATGGGCGCATCTGGCCAGTGTGCGCAGACCTCACGGATACCGGGATAAAGATCGCCGTTCATCAACTGCCCTCACCTGACAGCACTCCCCAGATTCTTTTGAATCCAGCACCTGAAAGAGCGGAATTGTTCGGCCTGACCCTGTCCCAGCCCGGCACATCCATACTCTTAATGAACTCGCGGGCATTCTGAACCGAGAGATGGCTATCTCCCTGTCCAGATTTCTTTCTGAAGGCTTCTCCCAAAGGTTCCGCAACACTGCGAGGAGCGGAATTCATACGCATCAAGACCGCCTCCTCGGTGCGGACACCATGATAGATCATGGCGGGAAGGGTATTGATCCGTCGTTTTTCTTCATCGGTTAGTTTTTTGAAGTCTATCCCAGATCCTGGTAATTGGCTCAGAGCAGACAAACCCCAAGTACCATTATTGACAATGGCCCTGTAAATAGCCCTGCAAGCATCGGTGAGCGAATCCGTATTATTGCCTTCGGATGCAAAGTAGGAAGTGGCGATATCCTGGATGGATCTCCCATTAACCCAGTCTTTGGTGATATCCGCAAGTTGACGATGGTCTGGCCCTTTCTTTATTGTATCCTCAAACCCGGCGCGTATCTGAGGTATACTGAGCATGACTCCAAACAGATTAGCCATGTTAAAAGAGCCGCCGAACAGCCCTTCTGGGCTCCAGTCAGAAGGAGTCAATTTATGTTCAAGCCCACGCATACCACTCAGTGCCTTTTGGATACCCTCTGGCGAAAAACCGGTGGCGTCGGCCAGTTCCGCATGACCCGGGTTAGCAGCCAGTTTTGTAGCATACGATTTTGTTACTTTCAGAAGTGCATCTGCCTTGGCTTTTCCAGAGGGAGTCATGCGCAATGTACTATAGCCGAAAGTATTGCGCAGAAGTTGTTCCGTTTCTGCCAGCACTGTTTCAAGGCGTTTTTTTTCAGCCAGGAGATGGGCTATATAGCAACGAAAGTCTTCCCATTGATCTTCATAAAAAACTGCATCTAGACCATCAAGATTGCCCTGTTTCTCAAGATCATCCAACAAGGTAACAAGACGCGATACCAAGGCACCCGTCGCCTTGACAACGTATTGCATGATCTCGGTTCGTTTGTTGTTATCGGCAATACCAATTACTCCAACGCTATCATGGTTCATCCGACCCGCACGGCCAGCCAAGTTCCAGAACTCACGAGGGGACATCTCCTTGCCGTAGGGGTATTTATTGGAAGCCAGGAAAACCGATGAGACCGGAAAATTGATTCCTTGGGCAAGGGTAGTGGTGGCACACAGAATTTTCAAACTTCCTGCTTCGGCCAGCCATTCCATCAGAGACCGGGTTTCATCCGATAACCCAGCATGGTGAACACCTATGCCACGCTCCAACATATTGATGAGTTCGAACTGCGGACTGATTTCCGTTCGGAGAAAATCCTGAACCAAGCTGATTTCCTCGGGTAAAGGAGCGAGGACCGGCACTACCTTTGCTGCTTCCCTTGCCATATTCCATGCCCAATCTGGGCGATTGGCTACGGCGATGCTCGTTCCACGTTTAGACATGCAAACGGCCATGGCCACGGTTTGGATGGTAGCCCCCGTCTGTTTCCCGGACGACAGAACTTTACTGCGGGGAACCTTCAATGGATTCAAAGATCCCACTTGATGGCTACCCTCCAGGTGCATGGCTTTGGGCGTACCTGTAATGGCGTCAAACATCAGCTTCCAACCCTTGTTCTGAGAGTTGTCCGATTCCACATGAAAAGTTCCAACAATCCTTTCGTTGGGTTTCCAGGGAGTCGTGCCGAAACTGATGGCGCGTCCGGCGTGTATATCCTGGGCAAGCCATTGAGCCAGAATTTCCGCCTGTTCCACATAAGGCATCAGAAGCAAAAAGTTGGCTGTGGGGCAGTCTCGTTTGATGGTGGCCAGAAGAAGTTCGATGCGCAGCCCACGGGTTTCGCTCTCAATGTTGTGGGCTTCGTCCATGACCACCAACGCCAGAGGACGGCTCACTTTCTTGTTGCGGATGACCAGTTGGAGCTTTTCAGGTGTCGCCACCAATATATTGAAGGCACTGCCCGTCGTTTTTTCGTTCAGGAGTTCCTCTTCAAAGGCATCCACTTCCACTGCACCAGTCAACTGCTCCACCTGAACCCCTATAGGTTGGAAATCCCTTCTTAACCGCCGGGTGATTTGAGCAGTCAGGGCACGCGTGGGGGCGACATAGGCCACCCACCCCCGGTCGGCATCAAACTGATTGAGGGCTTGGAGGATTCGGAATTGGGCCAGAAGGGTCTTTCCCCCCGAAGTGGGCATGTCCACCACCACAGCAGTGGCGGCTTGGTCCATCAATCCCTGTTCCAGCAATGCGGCCCTTTGGGGTGGCAACAGTTCAAAAAGTGCCTGCTGTTTGGTGATGGATTTCACAAAGCGACTGACCCGAGAGTTGACCGTGCGGGACGCCCACCAGATGGAACCGTTGACCATCTGACGCCCGGTGGCCAGCAACCATCTAAGCATGATCTCCATTTGGGGATCACCCGATGCGGTAGCCGCCTCAACAGCCGCTTCGAAATGCTTATCCAGCAACGTCGGGATATCCGCCGGTTCACCCTGAAGCATGTAGCGGGACAGCAGTTCAGTTCCCTTCGCCCAGTGGTATAAACCAATCAGGCGGAAGGCCATAGTCCGGTCGGCGGCATTTGTTCCCTCGCGGAGCACGCCAGATTCATAGGTTTTCTGATCTTCCCGCAGTCCCGCAATGATCTCCCGGATCTGGTCCAGATCATCCCAGCGATTTTTTCTGAGCAGACGTACCCAGCACTCGAACAAACGGTACAACAAACGACGGTCCCACGGAGCATCGGCAACCGATGGAATCACGATAGCTTGGCCGTTTTCATTGAACCAGCGGCGCAATTCGGGCCAACGATCGCCACAGTAAGCCAAGGATGCGAGATGAAGGACGTGGAAAATCCTCTCCTCCGACCTTTCTGGAAGCGGGAACAATCGCCTGATTTCAAATGTGCGATAGGCCCCGGCGGAACACTGTTCCCGTAGTGCCTTGGTCTGTTCTGAAGGATTTTGCAGGTAAGGCAAACCCTCAATGGCGGCCATTTCATAGGCCAACGCAACCTTGCGGAGTTGGTCGTCATCTCCCATGCAATCCGGGAACGAAAACTGGATCTGCTCGCCCAAGGCTCGTTTGGCCAGTCGGGCGTCGGCCATGCGAAGGACTTGCTGTCGAATATCCTCCCCAACCGCCTGTACGGCCCAGTGGGCATCCACGGCATAGAGGGATGCATCGGTCACATTCATGCGCTCCCTCCTTTCCTGGTTGCCATGGCCTTTTGGCCGAGGGTGGGTATGCATCCTTCCGACAAATAGAGGGCGATCACCTCGATGACCATGGGAGACTGGTTGGTACTCGACAACGCCTCCACACGGCTTTGCAGATCCTTTTTATCCGGGGAAACATCTCGGACGAGGATACCAAACACGCAGACATCTTTGTCGTTTCTGATAAATCGAATGGCTGCGGCCTTGAAGGATCCTTCCCAATCGGAACCTTTGGCCCGCTGGGCTAAATAACGGAACAAGGTTTCCCGGATCGGAACATTTGACTGAAGGTCTTCCAGTTGTTGCTTCAACCCCTCCTGACCGTACATCAGGTTGGGAGGACGTTTGGCATCACTGGATGTTTTGATCTCTCCGAAGGCCAAACGGTGGCCTTGGTCATCCTTCTGAATGCCTGCCAGATCCGCACCGGGAAGGCTGGAACCCGATTTTCTTTCATCGCGTGAATCGGGCCAGGGAAAACGGCAGTGCCGGTGATGGGTCAGGTAAGTTTCAGCGATGGCCTCGCCCACACGCCAGGGTTCCGGTTCTCTATCATTCCCAAGAACTTGCGCCAAACGTCCCTTTTCAAAGTCGGTTTCCGCCAGTCCATCCAGCATGGCGGCCACGTCAGCCTTGCCGTGGTCATCAAACACGGCGGCGGGAATAGGCCCGTTCATCCCGGCATCCAATTCCGCTTGAGTCCAGGAGAGACCAAGACCACTCACGGGAGGGGAACCGATATGATAGACTCGTGTACCGGCAGCCAGAATCATAGCACTGTCTCCACCACCTTTTGGGCGGCAAAAACACGGATTTCGCCAGCGATCAGTTTAGGCAAAAGCAGGTCCGGTGGTATGGCAATATATTGAGCATGATAAATCAAGGTTATCATAATGCGGAAGATCATCACCGCCCCCCCGCAATACAGGCAAGAGCCGCCTTGAGCACCTGAAGGCAGATTTTTGCTGTGTCTGCATTAGGATTGAATCCCGATTGCATTTGCTCGTAAGGATGAATGTAATTACGGAAACCCCTTAACCCATGGCTGAATTTTTGCACATCTGGTGTGATCAAGCCAATATCGCTTGCGACATCGATAAATTGCGCAAGACTCCACTCATTAAGCTGCTTCGCCTTTCCTTCTTTGTTTTTTGGACTGGCTGTGGACTGATTGAAGCGTGCAGGTTCTTTCTGTGCCGAGCCAAGAAGAACCGCTTCAAGCACACTGCCACACAGAAAGATTACAGAAAGATGCGCTCCCGCTTGCAATGCTACCTGGGCTTCGTTCAAGCGGCTCTGGATGATAGACACCACCACCGCTTCGACGGGTAGTTTATTGACATCTGGAAACGTGAACTCGCGCTTCAGGAATACATCGACCGTTTCATTGGGCGTGGTGGCAAAAGGCTGGCCTGTCAATCGCGCTACGATTGAACCGCACTTTTCAAACAAACGGGAATCAAACTCCCGGCTATTCAGATCGCAAGCAACCTTGTAGGCTTCCAGCATCTCGGATAGAACACGTCCAACCACAGCGTCGTTTTCACAATCCCAGAACGAGCGCATCTTTTTCGCCTTGGATGTGCCATAGGTCTGGTATCGTGGATTATGAATATCGATATTATGCCGTCCGAAAAATTCACCGTAAGTGGCGTCGCTGTAGTCCAGAACGTAACCGCCTCCCATGCCCAGAATCTTCTCCAGGTAGCGTTTCTCTGTATCCGTAAGATTGCTCATACGATAGCCTCCACCGCCTTTTCGGCATCACGAACCCGGATTGCGCCGGTGATCAGTTTGGGGAGGAGCAAGTCCCGCAGACGAGAGAGCGTCTGGAATTCACCGGCATTGGCCTTAATCTGTGCAAACCAGGGTTTGACCAATGCACCAAAAATAGGCAAAAGATCTGCGCAAGGTATTGTCATTTCATAGCCAGCCAGCGAATCAACTTGTACCCTCTGACGACCCGATGTTCCCGTCATGCTCTGAATAGCAAATTCCCGAAATCGGGCATCCCTGGCCAACAGGTATCCGAACTCCTCCGGGAAAGGCTTTTTAGGACGAATCACGATGAACTCTGTTGATCCCCAACCAACTTGTCCATCCTCCAGGCAACGAATGAAGGCTGTCTTTCCATTTTCCAGACAGGGCGTAATCCGAGCCAGCAATGTATCGCCGTTTTGAAATTTTGAGCCAGCTTCAAATGGTCGCGGAACGGGTAAGTCCGGCCAACACCCCCCCGTTGGAAGTGCTGACATCTCCAGATACGGTGCCAACTCAGTCTTGCCAAGCCTTTCCCTGGGATTCAATTCGGCAATTTCCGCCAATGGCGATACAACCCACCCCAATGGCTTGTCCTCGTCATCCAGGGAATCGGGAAAGAGATCCCAAATTCCTGGGGCAAGATAGGCCGGTCGGCCCTCGGCTTTGGCGCGCACCGGGCCAAAATCCACAAACCAATCCTTGAACACCGCTCGCGCCATAGCCTCCAGGTCGGCGTTCATGTGACGGTTCAGTTCGATCTTGTCATCCAATGCACCCAGGATACGGGCGATGGCGCGTTGTTCGGGGAGAGGAGGAAGAGGCAAATGGAATGATTCGATATTGCCCTTTGTTATTGCTCGGCGAGAGCCACCCGCATTAAAAGACTCGATATATGATTTCACTGATGGATGAGTCAGGTACCCCAAAACATAGCCTGGGTCAGCGACGGAGTTGTCAACTCGCACGATTGCCACATGCTGATTCACGCACGCTGGAAGAACCGTGTGCGGAACAGCACAAGCACGTGAAAAGGTGATTCCGTCGCCAGTAATGTTCAGTAGCAGATCACCTGGATGGAGAATGACGCCTCTCAAGCGTTCAGCTTGCTCATCCGAGATAAACGCGAGTCCTGCTGGGTTAAAGTAACGGTCAAAAACATTTTGACTTCTTATAAGGGCAAACCGAGTGCGCGTTCCCAGATAGGCCCCATTGCCGCCAGTTGGTGTAGCACCAGAACCTACCTTCGATGTTATATCTCCAATTTGCACAATCGGCCATTCGGTCGGGTGCGGAATCGGAGACTTGCTCTTCATTTCCTGCACCAGCACCCGCCCCTTCTCAATAATTCCCCTAAACGCCTCCGAAGTTGTCGCCCAATCCACCACATCGACCTTGAAGGGCAGATCCGATTCGCTGAAATCCTCCTCCAAGCCAGCCAGTGTCCCCAAATCCAACGCCTCATTCCCCAAAACAGCCAAATCCAAATCGGAATACTGTTTGGCCGTCCAATGAGCGCGGGAACCAAAGGCCCAGACTTCCCGGTCGGGCACGTGCTTATGCAGGATGTCCCGCACAATTTCCCACTGGTCCGGGCGAATATCGATCAGTGGAGGCTCAGCCATTGCGGGCTTCCAGACGTGCAAAAAGAGAACGCGCATCGCTGATGAAGGTCAGGGTATCACGGTAAACCTGCTGGGCCTTCTCATGGTCGTAGGTATGCGCGGTGATGTTGCGCATTTTGCGGTACTTGAACCAGGCATCCACATCGGCAATCAGACCCTTCTCGGCGGCGACGCGCAACACCTCGCGGAAGTTGGTTTCATCCACCTCCGTCGGACTGGAGGATTCCATTTCGATTTGCCGTTTGATCATCTTAATGCTGATTTCATAGACAAATTCAAAATTTTGGATCACGCCTGCAATCAGGGTATTCTGCACTTTGGTCGATTGCTGGTTGAACCACTCGCTGTCGCTAACCACCTCCAGGCCATCTTCCAGAGAGGCCACGGCGTTGCGTAACGCGCTGAGATCCAAAGTTGATCCGTTCATCGCAGAGAATCCGTTGGAAGCATGAGCTGTTTCAAGTTTCGCCGAATGGCCTCCTGCAAACGCAACTCCTCTTCGAAGTGCCCCTCCAGGCTCTTTTGCAGTTGCGTAAACCGCTCCACGAAAGGGGTATCATCCTCATCTGCCGCCGCCGAACCTACATAGCGTCCTGGCGTCAACACATGGTTATGGATTCGGATTTCCTCCAAAGAGGCCGCCTTGCAAAACCCTGGCTCGTCGGCGAATTTTCCAGCCCCAGGTTCGCCCCGCCAAGCCCGACAGGTATCGGCGATCTTTTGGATATCTTCCGGGTCAAACTCACGCCGGGTGCGATCCACCAACCGCCCCAGCTTGCGGGCATCGATGAACAACACCTCACCCCTACGATTCCGCCATCCCTTGCCAGGATTCTTGTTGCGCGTCAGAAACCACAGACAGGCAGGAATCTGAGTAGAGTAAAAGAGTTGCCCCGGCAGAGCCACCATGCAATCCACCACGTCCGCCTCCACCATCGCACGGCGAATCTCTCCCTCCCCGGACTGGGTGGAAGACATGGAACCGTTGGCCAGTACTACGCCCGCCATGCCGTTGGGGGCCAGATGGTGGAGGATATGCTGAAGCCAAGCAAAGTTGGCGTTGCCTACCGGCGGCGCGCCGTATTTCCATCGCGCATCCTCCCGCACGCGGTCTCCGCCCCAATCTGAGACGTTGAAGGGCGGATTGGCCAGGATAAAATCCGCCCGCAGATCCTTGAGTTCGTCCTTGTGGAAACTGCCCTCATTGTTCCAGCGGATGTCGGCGTCGATGCCTCGCACTGCCAAGTTCATCTTGGCCAAACGCCACGTGGTGTAGTTGCTCTCCTGGCCATAGATGGCAATGTCGCCGATACGTCCGCCACGCTCCTGGACAAACTTTTCGGACTGGACAAACATTCCGCCCGAACCACAGCAAGGGTCGTAGACCCGCCCCTTGTAAGGCTCCAGGATCTCCACCAGCACCCGCACCACCGACTGGGGAGTATAAAACTCGCCACCCCGGCGTCCCTCAGCCCCGGCAAATCCGGCCAGGAAATATTCATACACCCGCCCCAACACATCCCGTGCCTTGCCGGTGGACTCGCCCATGGCAATGCCCGAAATCAGATCGATCAACTCCCCCAGCATCACCTTATTGAGGGCCGGGCGGCTATACTCCTTGGCCAGTACCCCTTTGAGAGAGGCATTCTTGGCTTCGATGGCCATCATGGCCTCATCAATCAGCTTGCCGATGGTGGGCAGTTTGGCGTTGGCCCGCAGGTGGGACCAGCGCGCCTCCTTGGGTACCCAGAAGACGTTCTCTGACAGATACTCGTCGGGATCCTCCGCTGCCACTTCATCCTCGGCCAGCAGTTTTGCATGCTTGTTCTCGAAGGCGTCGGAGATGTACTTGAGAAACACCAACCCAAGAACAACGTGTTTGTATTCAGATGGTTCCAGATTTTGTCGAAGCCCATCAGCGGCCAGAAACAGTTCCGCCTCGAACCCAAGACTGGCCCCGTTCTGATTTTTCCCTTTGGCAGTATTGCGGGCCACTGTTCACCCCCTGATCAAATGGTTTCCTGAAAATCCACATTATGCCCGGCGCACACGGACAAAGCGAGGAATACCACCTACCCGAACTCGATTCATGTCAAACGATACCGTAACACGAGAACACACGCCAGAGCAGTTGAAGGTCATTGGCCACCGCCTGAAAATGGCGAGACAGGCACTCGGCATGTCTCAACGGGACGTCTGCGCGTTGCTGAACGTTCACACCTCCACATGGAACCACTGGGAAACCGGGCGTCGCATGCCCGATCCCATGGTAATTGTAGAGTTTGCAAATTCCTGCAAGGTTTCACTCGATTGGGTTTACAACGGCCAGCAGATCGGCATTCAATTCACGACTGAGCTATTGGTCGCCATTGGCCAGAGGTTGAGAACCGCTCGGTCTGCACTTGAACTCCATCCGGAAGAGATGTCAGCAACGTTGAGGATTGGCGTGGACACCCTGGACAATTGGGAAAACGGCAGGTCTCTCCCCGACATCGGAACCATGATCCTCCTCGCCAATCGGTTCGCCATCTCCCTTGACTGGATCTTCCTCTCCAATCTGTGCCCCTCTGTCCTGAATTTTGTTGATCTGTTCCCGCAGGCTGCGAACCGCAGCATCCAGATTGATTTTGCTCATGAGACCTCCCGACATAAAGGGAATTTCACAACCGTGCGCCGATCATGTCATTTTTCTTGTTTTTGTACCATGGGGAAAATTCCACGATCGTTGTGGTCCAGGTGGAACGGCAGGATTCAACCCGTCGAGAGAAATCAGGATCATGAGTCGGGTTTGTGTATCCTTGCTGCAATCAGGTAAGGTAGCCCGTCAGGATTACCGAGGAATATCCAATCAATGGTGACACGGAACAGCCTGGATATGTGTGCGATTTTCCCATACGGCGTTGCCAATCTGGAGTTGAGTGATGACGAGGCAATTTCTCCTACCATCGGTAGTTTGCGGTATGTATAATGACAAAATGAATCAAGTCTACGCAATGCAATTCGGCCAAAGACGAGGATGATTGACGGTGGACGAGACAACCACACGCAGCCAGCTTATCGACCGTGATCTTGCCCATTCTGGCTGGTCAGCCTTGCGTTGCACGCTGCTCGAAGAGGTTTTGCTGCAGACTGGCGAGCCCGATGACGAGCACTCTGGTAGGGGGTTTTCCGACTACGTTCTGCTCGGAAGAGACGGCAAACCGCTTGCTGTGGTGGAGGCCAAGCGTACCAGCCGCGATGCAATCGCAGGCAAACGTCAGGCAGCAGAATACGCGGATGCCATCCGCCTCAAGTTTGGCATCGAACCCTTCATTTTCCTTGCCAATGGACTCGAGATTCAATTTTGGGATCGCGACAGTTATCCTCCGCGCCGTGTTGCTGCATTCCACACCCGCGACGACCTCGAACGTTTGCAACACCAACGGCACTATGCCCAGCCATTGGGCAAAGTCGACATTGATGTCCGCATCGCCGGGCGGGATTACCAGATAGAAGCCATCCGCCGTCTTACCGAGAGTGTCGAAGCCGCCAAGCGACGATTCCTCCTGGTCATGGCGACCGGTACGGGCAAGACGCGGACCACCATTGCCTTGGTCGATCTGTTGTTGCGAACCAAGCGTGTGCAGCGTGTATTGTTTCTCGCCGACCGGCGCGAACTCGTGCGTCAGGCGATGACCGAATTCAGGATCCATTTATCCCAAGAGAGTATCGCCCGTATCGAAAGTGGCGAAGCATCCAATGCACGTATTCAATTTGCCACTTATCCAAGCATGATGCAGGTCTTTGAGCGGTTGTCGGTAGGGTACTACGATTTGGTGATTGCGGACGAAAGCCACCGATCCATCTACCTGCGCTACAAAGCCATCTTTGACTACTTTGACACCCTGCTGCTGGGGCTCACCGCCACGCCTACCGACTTTATCGATCACAATACCTTCGAGCTTTTCGATTGCGACGACGGGATTCCCACCTATCTCTACAGTTACGAACAGGCAGTGGACGACAAAAACCTGGTCAACTACCGTGTGTTGGAAGCGCAAACCCAATTCCAGATCAAGGGTATCCAAGGTTGTACCCTGCCAGAAGCCCTGCAGCAGATGGCGCGTGATCAGGGTATCGATCCTGAAGAGCTGGATTTCGACGGTACCGATATTGAAAAAACGGTCACCAACCAGGGCACCAACGATGCCATGGTACGCGAGTTCATGACCCGCTGCCGCAAGGACGTCGGAGGTCTGCCGCACAAAACCATCATCTTTTCGATTGGGCATGCCCATGCCAAGCGGCTCTACGAGAGTTTCAACCGGCTGTACCCCGAACTGCAACGGAAGGGATTTGCCGAAATCATTGACAGCCACATGGAACGAGCCGACGCGTCGCTGGATGATTTCAAATTCAAAACCATGCCTCGTGTCGCAATTTCTGTGGATATGCTGGACTCTGGCGTGGACGTGCCCGCAATCCAGAACCTAGTATTCGCAAAGCCGGTTTTTAGCCGCGTCAAATTTTGGCAGATGATCGGTCGAGGGACGCGCTTGCACAATGATCCAACCACCGGCGAGAGCAAGTGCGACTTTCTCATCATCGATCACTGGAGGAACTTCGCCTATTTCAGACTCAATCCCGAAGGGGAAGTCGATCGACCGAATGAGCCTTTGCCGGTGCGTTTATTCCGCCTGCGGCTGGAGCGTTGGCAGCTGGAGGTCGCGCAGCAACGCCCCATTGCCACGACTGTTGCCCAACTGCAAGCCATGCTGGCCTCGCTGCCTCGGCAAAGCATAGATGTTCGCCCGCATATTGAGGAACTCGACCGCCTTGCCCAGGATTGGCCGACACCTAAAGAGTCTGTTCTTCAGCACTTGTCCCAAACACTTGCCCCCTTTTTGCGCCTTGTGCCCGACTTGGCTTTGGAGGATTTGCAATTCCGCCTTTGGTGCGAAGGCGAGGCCATCGCCTTTCTTCTGGCCGACACCAACATTATGTGGCGTCAGCAAGTGCGCATTCAGGATGCACTGCGGAGTCTTGCCAACGATATTCCCGAGGTGCGTGCGGTAAGAGAAATGCGTGCCTTCGCGTTGTCTCCTGGCTTCTGGCAAGGCATGGACCTGGCGAGGCTCGACGTCTTGCAGGAGAGCTTTGCCCCTTTGATGCGCTTCCGCACCCACCAGGGCACACAACCCATTGAGATCAACTTGCCTGACTGTATCGCACAACGCAGTTGGATCATCTACGGTCCCACCGGCGAAGGTGCTTTTGCCGACAGTTATCGGGAACAGGTCGAGGCATTCGTCAAACGACTGGCTGACGAACATTCCGCAATCGCCAAGCTCAAGCGCGGCGAACAACTCACTGACGGAGACCTGGACCAGATTGCCGTCACTCTCAACCAGGCCGACTTGTTCATCACGCCCGAGACTCTGCGCCAGGCTTTTGATGCGCCACAGGCTTCGTTGGTGGAAGTGCTGCGCTACATCCTGTGTCAGGACGTGCGCCTGCCTGACCGTGAGGCGCAAATCCAGGCCGCCTTCGATGCCTTCATCTCTGCCCATTCAGGTCTGCGTGCCAATCAACTATCCTTTTTGCGCGCAGTGAAGTCTGCCGTGTTGCGCCACGGACGTATTACCCGTGCTGCGCTGTTCCAGCCACCCCTGGTCAATGTGGGTCGGGCTGAGGTACTGTTTGCCCCGCAAGACATTGATGAACTTGTTGCGCTCGCCGAAAGTTTGGCTGAGCGCGTTGCCTGAATCCATGAGAGGTCGCCATGCTCGCTCCGTACACCCGCAAGAAAGTCGATAAACTTTGGGATCGCTTTTGGTCCGCTGGTTTGACCAACCCTCTGGTGGCGGTGGAGCAGATCACCTACCTGCTGTTTCTCAAGCGACTGGAAGACCTGGACCTCCGGCGCGTCGCCGCTGGCAAACTATCCGTTTACGCCAATCATTTTCCTGAGGAAAAGCCTGATTTTAACGGCGAGACATGTCGCTGGAGTTATATCCGTCAGGAGAGCACCAATACGCGCCATCTCACAGAAGTCGTCTTTCCCTGGCTGCGTACCCTGGACAGGTGCCTGACCGAGCATGAAGAGGGCACAGAACTCGCTGGCATCAACGGTCGCATGGAGGATGCCTACTTCCAACTCGATCCCAACAAGGGCCAGGTGCTTGATGATGCCATCCGCCTCATAGATGAACTCTTTGCCCAGGTTGGCGATGGTAGTGCCGCCCAGGATCTGATGGGCGACACCTTCGAGTACCTGCTCTCGGAAGTGGCCACCGCCGGGAAGAACGGCCAGTTCCGCACCCCGCGCCACATTATCCGCTTCATGGTTGAGTTGCTTGCGCCGCGTTCTGGCGCACGGATCATTGACCCGGCGGCAGGAACCGGCGGTTTTCTTTTCAGTGCCCGCCAATATTTGCGCCGCAGCCTCTCCAATTCCGAAAACTTGCGCCTGGAATGGGACGGCGCACCGCACCGGATCGACGAAGCACAAGCGAACGAGACCGAACTCGTCTTGCTGCGTAACGGAGACAACTTTGTCGGCGTCGACAACGATCGCACCATGGCCCGAATCGGCTGGATGAACCTAGTGCTGCACGACATTGACAACCCCAGATTGATCCAGGGCGATTCACTCAGCAAACGGGAAGGCAAGCCCGAACTGGCATCCATGCTAAAAAGCGAGAGTTATCAATATGTGCTTGCCAATCCCCCTTTCACTGGCACCGTGGACACGGAGGATCTTGAACGTGACAGTCTGCTCTTTCCCCGATCTGGAACGCGAGGCAAGAAAAAAGACGAAATGCTCACCAACAAGAGTGAAATGCTCTTTCTCTGGTCGATGCTGGATCTGTTGCAGGTGGGCGGTCACTGTGCGGTCATTGTCCCTGAGGGCGTGCTGTTCGGTAATACTGAGGCGCATGTAAAACTGCGGCGTGAACTCCTCACCGAGCATTGCGTGGAAGCCGTCATCTCGTTACCCAGTGGTGTGTTCCAGCCCTACACGGGTGTCAAGACATCCATCCTGGTTTTTCGCAAGGAAACACCGCGCAAACGCAAGACCGGCTTTGAAAAACGCCAACCACGCACGGAACATGTCTGGTTCTACGGAGTGGGCAGCGACGGTTTTTCGCTCGACGCCAAGCGCACCCCGCATCCTGGCTGGGATAACGATTTATGGGATGCCCTGG
>JAMOBH010000401.1:0-4526 GCA_039908085.1 Magnetococcus sp. YQC-5 | reverse complement strand
AGCTCTTCTGGAGTCAGAAAATGGTCCAGCAAGTCCTTGACCGCCTCTGGATGCGCAAAGAGGCGATGATAGATTGAATCGGAAGATGGGAGTGTATCAGTCATGGAGGGGTTTCCTTTATGAATTAATCAATGTATCTCCGTACTTCATCCATAATCGGATTGTTTCTCATAGTTTTTCCTCCGCCAATCTTGAGTAGGGCGTTCCCAGAATTCCAGAATTGACAATCAATATGGTGTGGAATACACAAACCGCATAGGTGGTTATGCAAAAAAACTTGACCGATTGCTTGATCAATTGATCAAAACATCATCCAAAATACCCCAAAAAGGCCAAGCAATGCAACTTTTTAATTTGTCTGACAGACTTCCTTGGGGTATACTGACGTTCAATCGATACTTGAGTCTTACTAAATTAGTATTACGAAGCCCTTTTAAAAAGGTCAAGCCGGATGCGTCACGCACACAAAATATATAATCTGCCTTGTATGTCAGCTGTTGAGATGTTCCGGTTGTTGGCTTGGCAGGCCATTAGGTTGGTCGTTGTTTTTGCTGTGTTGACGTATGCGAATACGGCATTGGCGGCCTCTGGTTCATCAAGATTATGCGCCTTGCAGGTTGAATATAAAAATATTCAATACAGCCTGGGATCTTTCAAGATGACTTTGACAGGCCCCAGTGGTTGGACCGCCCCGGATCAGTCGTGTACTTATTCGGGACGTGCTTATGGGGAATTCAATTATACTCAAAATAAAATCATTTTGGGTGGTTTTTCCGATGGCATCCAAACTGGCATCCTGATGGTCTGTCAGTTCAGTCTTGGCACAGAATTTTCTGCAAGCACTTTTTCCCTCACATTGGATGCGTTGACAGATCCAGATCAAACCTCGCTGTTGAATAAACTCTCTGTCGGAACAGATTTTGTCATCAAAGATGTCAGTGATACCACACCCCCACAGGTGGATATCACCGATCCAATAGTTGGCAATCCGTCATCGGGGTCTCCTGGATTCGGGGCACGGCCTCGGATGTTTCTGGTATGGCTTCCATCAAGCGACCAACAAGGCAGCAACCAGTTGATCAATGATACCACTGGTGATGGCAACCAAGTTAAAACCTTGTTCCTGGGCACAGGGGTTTCCTACAACACCAACTCATTGCAAGATCCGGCGGAAGTGACGGCAGTTACTGAGACGCTCTATTTGGACCCGACAACCGATTCGGCCACTTTGTGGGCCAAAGCCAAGGATGACAGCCAGGTCCAAAGCGCGTGGATCGAGATTCGTTCGCCATCCATGACATTGGTGGCCAGTGGCAGTAAACAACAGGTGGAAATCAATCTGGATCGCTTCTTGTTGAGTCCGCCGGTGAATGGACGTTGGTCTGTTGATTTGACCGGGAAATACAAGTTTCAAGATTCAGGTATGTATGAAATATATTATTTCGCAAAGGACAAGGAGAGCGGTGACATCTCCCCCATGATGCGTTCATTGGTTTACAAGCAAAAAGCGGGCAATGCCGCGCCATCAGCTTTCTCCCTGCTCAGTCCGGTCAATGAAGCTCAAGGGTGGCAAATCGATTCGTATCAACATCACCATGCAGGCAGAGACCAGCACAACTTCTTCGGTGTCCACTACGTCCGTGCCGAGTACGACGACTTCGGTTCCGACAACCACCTCCATACTGGCGACTACGACTTCAGTTTCGTCCACAACGACCGTTCCGGTTAGCACTCAAACCACACCGGTTCTCGATGTGGACAAGAGCGGAACCGTGGATGCCACAGACGGGGTATTGCTTCTGCGGCAATTGAACGGGGCCTCCACCATTGATACCGGGGTGGTTTTGCCAAACGGCCAGTCCAACGCCACCATTTTGACCACCATCAACGCCATTGCCTCCAAATTGGATGTGGATCAAAGCGGCTTGGTGGATGCAACCGATGGGGTGCTGATCCTGCGGAAATTAAATGGCGCGTCCACCATTGATACCGGGGTTGTGTTGCTATTTGGCCAAAATAATGGCACAGTGAGTACGGCCATTGATGCTATCAGTAAATGATATGTTTGGTTAAATTTCTGATAGTTTATATTGTTACCTGGAAAGCCGACTTTTTAAAAGGGTTTTTATATGTTTTTAGCCAAGAAAATTATAAGCTATTTGATCTCACCGATGATGTTGATTTTGATAATGGGGCTTCTTGGTCTGACACTGCTCTGGTTCACACAGCGTCAAAAGACGGGTCGTGTTTTGGTTACCATGGCGTTGGTCGTGTTGGGTTTGTTGAGCAGTTCTCCAGTATCACGATTTCTCCTGGAGCCGTTGGAAAAGATGTATGTTCCTTATGCGGTGACATCACGTTTTCAACCGCTTTATGTGGTGGTCTTGTCTGGAGGCGCGAAGGCAGACCCGACCTTGTCCTCTGTAGGTCAAATCAATCCAGAAACCTTGGTTCGGTTGGCAGAGGGCATACGGATTTTTCGGGAACATCCAGAAAGCAAGCTGTTGGTGTCCGGTGGTGCGCCGTTTGCACATGTTGCCGAGGCTGAGATCATGGCGGATGTTGCCAAGCTATTGGGGGTCTCTGAGGAGGCGATGGTCCTCGAAAAACACTCCTTGGACACCGATGATCAGGCCCGTATTATCAAGAAAATGATTGGCGCAGCCCCGTTTGTTCTGGTCACTTCGGCATCGCATTTGCCGCGTTCCATGGTCCTGTTTCGCAAATACGGGTTGGATCCGGTCCCGGCTCCAGCGGCTCAGAGAATCAGAACGGTCCCGGAGTCAACGGCACCCCTCTTGTTGGGGATGTTTGCTCCACATCATTTGAGCAACGTGGATGCGGCACTGCATGAATATCTCGGCATGCTTTGGGCACGATTGCGGCAGTAAATCCATATCAAAGACCTTGGGGGGCGGTGAACCGCCCCCCAACACCCCCACCCTTTTTTATAGATAAGCAAAAAAAATGGATTCCCATGGAGCGTATACGATGATAATATACCGTCATGATTGACCTTGGACCAATCATCGGATTCGACTGGGATGCGGGCAACAGTCGAAAAAACGTAAACAAACATGGCGTGACGCAAATGGAAGCTGAACAGGTTTTTTTCAACAAACCGTTGCTGTTGCTCGAAGATGCCAAACACAGTCTCACCGAAGTGCGTATCCATGCCCTTGGCACAACCGATGCCGGACGTTTGCTCCATGCAACGTGTACACTTGGAGATCATGGAACCAAGATACGTGTCATTTCCATTCGAGACATGAACCGCAAGGAGCGCATGATCTATGAACAAGCATCTTAAACCCATTCCAACCTTCGCAAACGAAGCTGACGAGCGTGCTTTCTGGGAATCACATGACTCCACGGAATACATGGACTGGAACAATGCCCAACAGGTCCATCTGCCCCGTCTCAAACCAACCACCCAAGCGATTTCTTTGCGTTTGCCCATCACAATGCTGGAACAAATCCGCATCGCGGCCAATAAAAGAGATGTGCCTTACCAATCCCTGATCAAAATCTGGCTGTCAGAAAAAATCAGTACCGCCTGAATGGCCACCCCACAAGCCAAAATAAAAAATCCAGGGGGAAGCACCCCCTGGAGCTGTCACTTATGCCCTTCTGCACTCAGAACAGATATTCCGCCCGCATTCCGTAGATATTGACATCATCATTGCCAACACCCTTGCCCTTTTTATTGGCATATTGGTCGTTGTTGACACGAATGTAGTTGCCTCTGAGTATGAAATTATTATTGACATACCAGTTCAAGCCAACCGTGATATTCTTCTCCTCGCCACCCAGAACACCAGCCGCAATATCGTTCAAATCCAACACGCTGTAGCGCAAGGCCAATTCCAATCCACCCCAACGACCGTTCGGCACCACTGGACCAAATTCCGCATCTTCCAGGTTATAAGGCCGTTCATCATCCGTCAGGAAGTAAGCAACCATGGCATACCAGCCGGAAAATTCCGGGTTTGGTTTGGCTGCACCAGCTTCCGTATTGACTTTACTGCGCAAATATTCCGCCTGCGTGTAGAATTTATCCCACTTTCCAGCCGCTTCAAGACCCCACGTTGAAACCTTTTCCACTTTCTCAATATCACCCGTATTGACGAACTTGTAATCGACAAAATGCGCTTCAGGACGAGATGAATAAGAAAAAGCATTCCCATCCACCCGATCTGGATACAAAGAGAGATAATTGGCACCTACATGGACCATTCTGCGCGCATCGCTGGAAAGATAAGGCCGGTAGGCACCGCGCGCTGACCAGGCAAAACGTTCACTGCCATCATCCTGGGTCTTGACCGTAGGATCGTCACCAAAGATCCCAGTACCAAAATAATATGAATTCTCCCAATGCGTGACACTGAAACCAAGACGACGTCCAGGCTTGAAGGTATCCGTGACCAAGGACGTTTCCATAAACGTGGCCCAACGGGAGGTGGTCACTTCATCCATGCTGAATGGAGCCTTATGATTGCCGAGTTTCAGAGTCGTATGCGGAAATC
>JAMOBH010000400.1:0-4554 GCA_039908085.1 Magnetococcus sp. YQC-5 | reverse complement strand
CCCCAGACCCCCTCTTTTTTTTTAATTTTAAAAAAAATAAATAAAAAAAATGGGTGGGGGGTTTGGGGGGCGGTTCACCGCCCCCCAAGCTTTTGCTTTTTTGTTTTCCGAAACATTTAAATAACGTGCATCAACCCGGCAGAGCCACCAGACTCACCCTTGGAAATCCCGAAGCCAGATCACACAGCTCTTGTATGGCCGACATCCCTTGACCAGCTTGTCCAAAGACCACGCCCTGGGGTACTCTGGGATCCAGTTCAGCCCGCAATTCCACCCGCTTCTCACCTTGCAGAAGACGCACGGCCCCATTCTGCGTGATTTTAAGTCCACTGGCATCCAATGGGTTGATCCGCAGACGGCCTGTCTGGGACAATTGACCCATCACTTTGGATTGTCTGGCCACTGGATCCCCCTGATAAAATGAGGTCTCCATCACCAACAGAATACCACCACGCGGTTCAACTGTGGATGGCATCACTGGCAATCCTCTGGTCACCGGACGGTGATCACAGGCACGAGGAGATTCCCCAATCCCCAGTTTCGTCATATCATAGCGCAAATCCTTGACGGCAAGATTCTTGCGCAAGGCAGCCAGATCATTGTACTCCAACGGCTTGGCGAAACGATCACTCAAGGCGCGCAGTATACGCCAATCCTCTTTGGCCTCCAAAGGACCGCTGACAGCTCTGGTGCTATGCTGGGCACGACCTTCACAATTGGTCAGGGTCATTTCCTTCTCGCCTAGCATCAATCCAGGCAACACCACCTCGGCCCGTTTGGATGCCTCTCCAGCCAAGCCCCCCAGATAAATCACCCGTGCTTTTTCCATGGCACGCCGGGCCAGATCCCGATCCACGCAATCGGACAGCGGATCGGTTCCCAACAGCATCAAAACCTTGATCCGTCCTTCTGCGGCGGCGGTCAAAATGCCGAGGGCATTCTGTCCAACGACATCCAGACGGGCATAACCAGGGCCACGATGGGGCACAACGCCAAAATCCTGGGCCGCCGCACTGTTGCCATGGGCGCAGAGTCGATTGAATCCATTCCACGGTGCCCCCAAAGCACCGATTTTGTCCATCAACGCCACGGCCAGGCGACGCAATTGTTCTGCCTGAGGATGATTGACCGCATACTCACCCAACAACAATACCGGATGCTTGGCTTCTTTCAGGGCCTTGGCAATGACTGTGTATTTTTCTTCCCCACCGCCATTCAAAGCTTCCAGAACCCCAGCCAGATAACCGACCTCCGAACCTGGACGCAAAACCGTCTCGGTCACATGCAACAAATTGGTGTTCATGCGACGCGGGTTGAGGGCTATGACACGGGCACCGGCCTGAGTCGCCTTGCGGAGACGCAGATTCAGAATCGGGGCCTCCATGCGGGGATCGCATCCCACCAGAAGAATCAGATCCGACTTGGCAAGGTCTGCCAATGAGGTATTCATCATCAAATCGGCGCGGGTCAATGGAACCTCGTCACCGCTGAAATCCATCTGCCGCAACCGGTGATCCAGATGGGGCGTCCCGACCACGTTTCGCAGAAAATCTTGAAACGCAAAGAGTTCTTCAGCACCTGAAAGCTGATCCGATGCCAAGCCAGCCACTTCTTCCGGCTTGACGTCTTTGATGATTTCCGCTGCCCGGTCCAGGGCTTCAGGCCAGGTGATTTTTTCATGCACGCTCAAGATGGGATCGTGCGCTTTACCCTGATTGCGAATCTGACCATCCTGGGATTTCTGAACTCGAATCATGGGAAATTGCACACGATTCTCGTACAAACCATCGATGGCAAAGCGACCTTTATCACACAGCCAAGTTTCGTTCCCTTCGTTCCAGGAGCGCGCCATGACCCGCATGATGCGACCTTGCATGTAATCCATCCGGGTGTGACACCCGACCGCGCAATGAACACAAATGCCATTGGCGTGTTGCAGTTCCCAACCTCTGGCCTGAAAATGGAACGGCTTGAAATTCAAGGAACCCACCGGGCAGATTTCAGCCATGTTGCCAGTCAATTCCGAGGCCAGCACCAGATTCTTGAAGGGTCCAACCCGCATGTGATCGCCACGATAGACCGCGCCCATCTCTTCGACTCCGGATACCTCTTCCGAGAAGCGGATGCAACGGGTGCAGTGAATGCAACGGTTCATCTCGGTTTCGATAATCGGACCCAATTCATAATTGGGCACCAGACGTTTCTGGTCGTGATAGCGGGAGCGATCCTGGCCATATTGCATGGCCAGATCCTGCAAGGTACATTCCCCGCCCTGATCGCACACCGGACAATCCAGAGGGTGATTGATCAGCAAAAATTCCAGCACGCCCTGCCTGGCCTTGTGGACCATGGGGGAATCGGTTTTCACCACCATCCCTTCAGATACCGGCATGGCGCATGATATCACCGGTTTGGGCATTTTTTCCACTTCCACCAGGCACATGCGACAGTTCCCGGCAATCGGGAGCTTGGGGTGATAGCAGAAATGGGGAATAAAGATGCCCAGCAGCTTGGCCGCCTCCATGATGGAGGTACCCGGCTTGACGTCAATCTCCTTCCCGTCGATGATCAAAGTAGTCATTGAGAAAACCGGCTCCTCAGCCCGCCATGCAGCGGCCATGCTCGACGTGGTAGATAAACTCGTCCCTGAATGCCCGGATGGCCCCGGTCACTGGACCTGTTGCCGCGTCGCCCAAGGCGCAAATGGTCTTGCCGCCGATATTGGCGCAGATATCCAGTAAAAGGTCGATGTCTTCATGAGTTCCCTGACCTGCTTCCATGCGATCCATGATTTGCGACAGCCAACCTGTTCCTTCGCGACATGGGGTGCATTGTCCACAGGATTCATGGCGGTAAAAGCGTGACAAACGGGCCACGGCCCGAACAATACAGACCGATTTGTCGATCACGATCACGGCCCCGGAACCCAACATGCTTCCTGCCTTGCCGATGGCGTCATAATCCATGGTCATGGTGGCGCAGACATCAGCTGGCAGAATGGGGGCGGAGGATCCTCCAGGAATGACTCCTTTCAGATTGTTCCAGCCGCCACGCACGCCACCAGCGTATTGTTCCAACAAGGTTTTGAGGGGAATGCCCATTTCAACCTCGTAGTTTCCTGGTTTGTTGACATGACCGGAGACGGCGAAAATTTTGGTGCCACTGGACTTGGGCACACCCAGTGCGCCGTACCATGCCCCACCCTGTTCAATGATGGCAGGTATGGAAGCCAATGTTTCCACGTTATTGATCACGGTTGGACAGCCATACAAGCCGATATTCGCTGGAAAAGGAGGCTTGATTCTGGGTTGTCCCTTTTTGCCTTCCAGGGACTCGATGAGTCCGGTCTCCTCACCGCAGACATAGGCCCCACCTCCGCGATGGACTGCCAGATGAAACCGAATCCCTTTGCCAAGGACATTATCACCCAGGATTCCTTTGGCATAGGCTTCTTCAATGGCCTGTTCCAGGCGTTCGCCTTCACGGTAGAACTCGCCGCGAATGTAGATGTATCCTTGTTCCGCGCCGACCGCGAAGGCACAGATGATCATCCCTTCGATGAGCAGATGGGGATCATAACGCATGATGTCGCGATCTTTGCAGGTGCCAGGTTCCCCTTCGTCGGCATTGCAGCAGAGATATCTTGGGCGCGGATCATTTTTCGGGATGAACGACCATTTGAGTCCAGCCGGAAATCCAGCACCTCCACGGCCCCGAATGCCAGAACGCTTGACTTCGTCAATGACCTCATCGCAGCCCATCTCGATGGCCTTGACCGCTGCCTTGTAGCCTCCGTGGGCTTCGTAGACGGCCAGGGTATGACTGTTTTCAAGGTGGATATTTTTATAGACGATTTTCATAAGGTCTGGCTCTTCAAGGCAAACGATCAATGATTTCCGACACTTTATCGACGGTCAAATTTTCGTAATAGTCATCGTTGATCTGCATCATGGGTGCGTTGACGCATGCGCCCAGACATTCGACTTCGCTCAAGGTGAAGCGTTTGTCATCGGTGGTGGCACCTTTCTTGATCTTGAGTTTGGTCTGGAGTGCATTCATGATGGCATCCGAACCGCACAGCCAACAGGATATGTTCGTGCAGGCCTGGACATGATAGCGGCCCACGGGTTTGAGATTATACATGGTATAGAAGGTGGCCACCTCATACACCCGGATGGGAGGCAAATCCATCACTTCTGCGACATAGTCCAGGCTTTCTCTGGAGAGCCATCCGCCGAACTCGCGTTGGGCCAGATGCAGTATCGGCATCAAGGCGGATTGCCGACGATCTGCCGGATAACGCTGATAGATCTTCTGGATTTGTTGAAGTGCCGCCTCGGAAAACCGGGGAGTGGCTTCATTGGAAACTGTGTTCCGTTCGTTCATGCAACGTACCCTACGCAAAGGTCGGCCAAAGCCAAATCATTAAAAAAAAAGGGGGGTGGGCCCGGGGGAGGCGGTTCACCGCCTCCCCAGGAAAACCTTCCACTTCATCCAAGATATGATGCCCTTCGGGCAAAAGTCAAAGACAAAACCCTGGGGGATGAATCCCCC
>JAMOBH010000056.1:0-22068 GCA_039908085.1 Magnetococcus sp. YQC-5 | reverse complement strand
CTCAGATATCAAACTCAAAGAAAATATTACCGATACGACGCCAAAACTTGAAAAATTGCTGCAAGTTCAAATCAGGAACTTCAACTTGATCGGCAATCCGTTGCCTCTTGTTGGTGTGATCGCTCAAGAACTGGAATTGATTTGTCCTAGCCTGGTTGAAGATGTGCCAGATTTTGAAATGATCCCAGATTCAAACTGGATACCTGGGAATGGGCAAACCGAGTCTGACAGGCCGTATATCCAGCATTTTCTTGGCACGATCACCAAATCGGTGAAATATTCGGTTTTTGTGCCGATGCTCATCAAAGCATTGCAAGAATTCCATGCTGAACATACAGCTCTGGAGTCCAGAGTGGCGGCATTGGAAGCCAATTAACCTGTCCATTGGGGTTGATGACCATGACTTCTTATTGCAGAATCTCGGATGGTGAAGTGGTTCAGGGACCGATACCCTTGCCCAAAAATTGGAAAAATGTCAGCCAATTCGAAAGCCTGGCAGACTCGGCATTGGCATCTTATGGATGGCTTCCAGTCAATGGAACCCCTCCAGAATATGATCCACGCATCCAAAACATATCAGACCCCACGTTTGTGATTGGCGAATCATCGGTTACCGCCACCTGGGATCTTGCCGACCGCCCTCTTGAGAGTGTCAAAACCGAACTGGTGACCCTGTTGAAATCAGCCACACGTCACGCCCTGCTTGGAGATGAAATCTCACCCGGTGCAGCCCCTCTGCACAAGCAACTCAATGCCGCGAATCGGATCTATCATGCGGATCTGATGTCAATAGAGGAAGCCAATGCAGTCGTGGCAACGGTGATGACGTATCGATTGACATGCAATACCAAAGAAATCGCAATCCTGGCAGCAGCCACAGTTCAGGAGGCATTGTCAGCCTTTGAAGCTTAAAAATTAACCAAATCTTACATCATAAAGGGATCCTGTGACTCCAGCCACAAGATCCCTTTTTTTTATGGTTCCACGACCATCACGGCGACTTTTTTCTCCTTGATAAGCACACGACATACTGTTCATAATAGCTTGTTAATGAATTGCCACAAAACCACCAAGCGCAACTCATTACCAGTGCAATCAGGAAGAGAGGCGCACCATGAAACAAGAAGAAATCGAAGGTATTGAAATCCAGCTGCTTCTGGAAGCTCTCCGTTTACGCTATGGATATGATTTTCGCAGTTATACCCGCTCCTCCCTGAACCGACGCATCCTTCATTGCCTTTCTATTTGTGATTTCAAATACATATCCGAAATCATCCCACGCCTTTTGCACGAAGGGATGTTTCTGAACCGCCTCATTTCCACCCTGACCGTCACGGTCAGCAGCATGTTTCGAGACCCGGATGTGTTCAAAGCCCTGCGGGAAAAAGTCATCCCCATTCTCAAGACTTATCCGTTTATCAATATTTGGCATGCCGGATGCGCAACTGGAGAAGAAGTCTACTCCATGGCCATTTTGCTCAAGGAGGTGGGCTTGTATGATCGCGCCCAATTCTATGCCACCGACATGGATGAAGAGTCCTTGAAAAAAGCCACGGATGGAAACTTCCCGATAGAAAAATTGGAGGAATTTTCTAAAAATTATCAATTGGCTGGCGGTAAAAAAAATTTTTTGGATTACGTGCGCATTCAGGGAAATGTTTTACAAATAGACCCTGCACTCAAAAAAAATGTCATGTTTGCCAACCACAATTTGGCTGGTGATGGGGTGTTTGCAGAAATGCACCTGATTTTGTGTCGTAATGTTCTGATCTATTTCGATGCAACCCTGCAAGAAAAAGTCATTCAACTCTTCAGTGACAGCCTGGCCAGAGGGGGATTCCTCTGCCTGGGCAGTAATGAAACCCTGGAATTCACTAAACTGCACGACCAGTTCACTCCTGTAATCAAAAAATATCGGATTTGTCGAAAAATCATTTCCACAAAAATGCATTGAATCTTGTTTTGGGGAAACAGCAAACCCAATTCATCACTGTCTGGCATTGCAAATCAGTGTGAGCATGAATGGCATTTACCCATTTGGATAGGAAAAAACCATGTTCAATCATGTTCGAATTGGAACCAGATTGCTCGTCCTGTTTTTTATCGTGGGAATTCTCCCGTTGGGGGTATTGGGATGGCATGCCAAGACCGTGGCCGAAGCGGCCTTGTTGGCCAAGGCGTTTGCCCAACTGGAGTCCATTCGACAAATCAAAAAATCACGCATCGAACATTTTTTTGAGCGCAACTCACGAGATTTACAAACCAGTGCAAACATCATAACCCTGTTACAAGATGATGCGCATGACAGGCTTGAGATACTCAAAACTCACGTACAACGTGATATCGAAGGATATTTCCAGGAACTGACGCATACAGTGCGCATGATGAAAGAGAATGCCCATCTCCGTGAGACAGTGCAGGAGTTGAACAAGGCGTATTTGACTGCCGAAAAAAAAATCAAGACCTTGGCCTGGAACGATCTGATCAATCAATACAACCCCCATATTCGACAACTCATCCATGACAAAGGATTGGAGGACATTCTATTAATAACCCAGGATGGGGAGATCCTTTATACCCTGGAGCGTCAGGCTGATTTGGGTCAAAATCTGACCCTGGGCAAATGGCGTGAGACCAATCTGGGTCAGGCTTGGCATCAAATCCAAACCAGTCAGGATGATGAATCTGTGATTTTTGCGGATTTTGCCCCATGGGAACCGGTTGGCGGCATGCAAATGGGGTTTGCCGTAAGCCGGATCAAAGAAAAAGGGGAAACGTTGGGATATCTGGCTTTACGATTCACCCCCAAAACAATCAATGATCTTGTGGCACAATCTCTGATCAAACCCAAGAAGGAATATTTAAAAGAACGACTTAATGCCAACGAGGAGACACTGGATCTTTTTCTTGTGGGACGCAATGCTGAAAACTTTTCATTGCGCAGCAACCAACTTCTAAAAAAAAATCATTGGGGATCACTACTCCAACCCATGGCTGGACAAGGCGTTGGCAGGGGAAGAGCAGACCCGTATGACCTTGAATGCGGACGGACTCATGGAATTCGTTTCCTACGGCCCCTTGCATATTCCGGGATTGCATTGGGCTGTCATGGTGACCCAGCAGGTCGAGGAGTCCATGGATCTATTGCCCAAAGGGGGACATGCGGAGATTCTGCATCAGTTCATAAAAAATTATTCTTATCATGACATCTTGTTGATCGCAGATAATGGCTTGGTGTTTCACAGCATGGCCCGTGAAGCGGAATATGGAACAAACGTGTTGGAGGGTGCGTACCGTGATACCAATCTGGCGGGATTGGTGCGGCAAGTCAAACAAACCAAACAATTTGGCTTGACGGATTACGAACTTTACGCCCCCAGCAAAGGCAAACCGGCAGCCTTTGTCGCGCTTCCGCTTATGCGGCAAAGCCAGGTGGAAATGGTGGTGGCCTTGCAACTCTCCCTGGATTGGATACAAAAGGTCATGGATGAACGGGAAGGTATGGGAAAAACCGGAGAGAGCTATCTGGTGGGAGCAGACAAGCGGCTGCGATCCAATTCCCATGAAGACCCGATTGGGCACTCGGTCACAGCCTCTTTTGCCGGTGACGTGAAAAACAATGGCGTGGATACCGAAGCTGTACGGGCTGCTCTAGGGGGACAGACTGGCATCCAGATCATCGATGATTATCAACAGCACCGCGTTTTGTCAGCCTATACCCCAATCAAGTTCGGTGAACTTTCATGGGCCATACTGGCAGAAATGGATCTGGAGGAAGTACACCAACCGATTGACGATCTGCAACAGGCCATTTTAATAGTTGGTTTGTTGTTGATTGGATTGGTTATCATCATTGCCCTTGGAACGTCACGGGCACTGGTAAAACCATTGCAGGCACTGATGTCAGCAGCAGGAAAAATTGCTTCAGGGGAACGTTCAGCCAGGGTGGAGCGTACTGGCGGTGGCGAGTTTGGAGAACTGGGACGTGTTTTCAATCTCATGGCGGCCAGTAATGAGGATCAATACTGGTTGCAATCCAATCTGGCCATGGTGACTGGAGTGTTACAGGAGTGCCAAAACCCACGGGAACTGGCCAAACGATTGATGAGCATCCTGGCTCCGATGTTGCAGATCGGGCATGGTGCCATTTATATTTATAACAATAAAAGGGGACGTATCATCAAGAATTTCCTCTCCAATGCCTTCAAATTTACCGAACAGGGTGAAGTTGTGGTGCAAATTGCCGCAGCTCCCCAGGATCGCCGCCTGCAACCAGGTGAAATCCGTTTTGCAGCTGGCGATTTGAGCCTGCAAAAAATCGTTTCAATCGCCGTATCCGACACGGGAATCGGCATTGCCCAGGAAAAATTGACCTTGATATTCGAGGCCTTTCAACAAGCGGATGGCGGAACCAACCGAAAATATGGTGGCACAGGTCTTGGGCTTTCCATTGCCCGTGAGTTGGGACAACTACTCAACGGTGAATTGCGTCTGCGCAGTCAGGAGGGCAAAGGGAGCGTATTTACCCTGTTGTTGCCCAATTTGACTGCGGCCCCTTCATCTCCGCCCCAATCCAAACCCACCCCTCCATTCACCCCCAAACCAGAACCTTCGCACGCCTCATCGCATTTGAAAACAGTTGAAAGGGTGTCCTCCCTGTCAGCCAAACCGGTTGGTGCTGGCATGAATGGCATTCTGGATGATCATGACCTTATTCAAGAGGGTGACAAGGTTTTGTTGCTGATTGAGGATGACCCACAATTTGCCACTGTACTCTGTTCTGTGGCCCGACAACGAGGTTTCAAGACACTGGTTGCATTGGATGGAGAGTCCGGCTTGGCATTGGCAGCTTGTTTTAATCCGTCTGGGGTCATCCTGGACCGCACACTGCCTGGCATGGATGGAGACCAAGTCCTGAAGCGTCTGCAAGCCAATCCGGCAACCCAACAGATTCCTGTCCATGTCATTTCAGGACGGGAGGAAAGTTTGGCAGCCTTGGGAAAACTGGGGGCAGTGAGTTTGTTGGTTAAACCTGTGAGTGATCGACAACTCAAAAAAAATTTGAGCAAATCGAATACGTCAGCAAAAATTCGGAAGGAAAATTGCTACTCGTGGAGGACGATCCAACAGCCTCCATGGTGACGGTGAATTTTTTCAATAGCCAAGGCATCAAAGTGCAGGCTGTTGGTGACCCCAACGAGGCCTTGCGCCTGTTGAAAAAGGAACTATTCATCTGTATCGTTCTGGATCTGGATCTCCCTGGAATGTCAGGATTTGAATTGCTCGAACGAATTGCCACAGACAAGACACTTGCAAGACCGCCAGTTATTGTGTATTCTGGAAGAGAACTTTCACGCGAAGAGTACCGACGCTTGCGAAATTATACCGACAGCGTCATCATGAAAGGATCAGACTCTGGTGAACGATTGCTCAGTGAGGTCAATCTGTTTCTGCATGATGTAGAAAAAGAACCTTCGCTGATCGAACCGCTCCCAAAGGGAAAAACGCTCTTTTCTGGCGAAAAAATCATGTTGGTGGATGACGACATGCGCAACCTGTTTGCCATGTCCAAGATCTTGCAGTCCCAAGGGTTGCGCGTTCTTTTGGCCCCGGATGGTCGGCGTTCCTTGGAACTTTTGGAAAAGACTCCTGATGTGCGCATGGTATTGATGGATGTGATGATGCCGGTGATGGATGGTCTGGAAGCGATCAGGCAAATCCGTTCACACACTGCATTTCAAAAATTACCCATTATCATTCTCAGTGCCAAGGCCATGGCAGAAGATCAGGAAAAAGGCTTGTCAGCCGGAGCCAATGCGTTTTTATCCAAACCGGTGGATATGGACCAATTGATTACGGTGATGCGGAAGTATTTGTCTGTGTGACGAGGATGACAACCCTGTTGAATCTATTCAATCATCCTTTGCATAAGAACCAATGAAAAACAGTTCGACACAATCAATGTCATCATTCATGATTTTGTTTTAAAATTATTTAATTTTCAAGGTGATCATGATCACAACTACACAAGAACTACCAAAAATCCTGGTGGTAGATGACAAGGCAGCCAACAGAATCTCCTTGAAAAATCTCCTGGCCGATGTGTCGGCTGAAATCGTGGAAGCGGCATCAGGCAACGAGGCCTTGACCCAATGCCTCTATCATGATTTCGCATTGATTCTGTTGGATGTCCAAATGCCCATCATGGATGGCTATGAAGTAAGCCGCAATTTACGGGCATTGGAACAGACGCGCGCCGTCCCCATTCTCTTCGTGACCGCCACTTTCGGGGAAGAGTCGCACAAACGCAAAGCCTATGATGTCGGGGCTGTGGATTACATCCTCAAACCCATTGAAGCCCCCATTCTGATTTCCAAGGTTACCGTATTTTTGGATCTGTATAATCAGCGACGTGCGTTTGAGTTGCAAGCCATGCAATTGGCCGAAAAAAACAGCCAACTGGAAGTCGAAATCCTGGAACGCCAGCGGGTGGAACAGGAGTTGATCCAGGCGCGACAGGTCGCAGAAGAGGCCAACTTGGCCAAAAGTCGCTTTCTGGCCACCATGAGCCATGAAATCCGTACCCCGATGAATGGCATTCTGGGATTTGCCCAACTGCTGGCCAGAACTCAGTTGTCGGAAAAACAAACTTTATTCGTCAAAACCATCATCGATTCCGGGGAATCCTTGCTGACTGTCATCAACGACATTTTGGATTTTTCCAAAATCGAAGCCCGCAAAGTCACGTTGGAAACCATTGCATTCAATCCCGCAGAGATCATGGAAAAAGCGATGCGTCTTTTTTCATCCTCTGCACAGAAAAAAGGAGTGGCGTTGCGCATGCTTCCGGTCTCAAACCTGCCGACATCCCTGATCGGCGATCCCAATCGGTTGCGTCAAATATTGCATAATCTGATTTCCAATGCCGTCAAGTTTACCGAGCAGGGAGAAATCCGGTTGGGTATTGAACCGATGGACATGCATGAACAGGAAGTCACTTTATGCTTCTCGGTTGAGGATACCGGTATCGGAATTCCACTTGAAGCCCAACAGACGCTGTTCGAGGCCTTTGTACAGGCAGACTCCTCAACCACCCGCAAGTATGGAGGTTCGGGTCTTGGACTCTCCATTTGCAACGGTTTGGCCAAACTCATGGGCGGTGAGATCGAACTCAAAAGCGATGCTGGCCAGGGGAGTCTGTTTCGGCTCAAGGTTCGATTTGCCACCCCCCCTGCCTCCACCCAACAGCAAGCCATCTCTGCCCCCTCCTTGCATAAACTCGTGGCCCCAGGACCGGCCATGCAACCTCGCATTTTGATTGCAGAGGATGACCCGATTAATCAACTCTTCATTCGGGAAACCATGACAGCCCTTGGTTTTACAAATTTCACCATTGCTGGAGACGGCTCCGAAGCGTTAAAATTATTGGAAACAGATGATTTTCATTTGATACTCATGGATTGCCAAATGCCCGTGTTGGATGGGTGGCAAACCACGCAAGAAATTCGTCGTCGAGAAGCAGAACAACCAAGCAACAGACCCAAAAAACGCATCCCCATTTTGGCCTTGACCGCCAGCGTGATGACCGATGAAAAACAGCACTGTATAACAGCAGGCATGGATGATTTCCTCTGCAAACCTATACAAACTGAATTATTGCTCAACGCCATCAACTATTGGTTGGCACCAGAACGGGCAAAAAAAACAGCGAATCCAGAGGAATCCAACCCAAACCACCCTACCCCAGAGATCGTCCATGCATCACCCAATGTCAGTACTTCAATTCCACCTCTGGATCAAGAGGAATGGCAAAAACTTATAAAACTTTTAGGAAAAAAGAATGTCCAGCAATTGACAACCGCTTTCTTGACCCGCTTGCCCGACAAGCTCGCATCCATTCGGGAGGCCGTGGATTTGGATACCACAACCCTGCATAAACGCACCCATGTTCTCAAGGGCAACTGCGGCATGATCAAGGCATCCGCCATGTATGCGGTCTGTCAACAACTGACCGATTTGTGTCATTCAGGTAGTACCCATGGAGCCGTGACACTGGTGGATATGTTGGAAGCAGAAGCCGCACGCCTGATCCCCATCTTGCAGCAGGAGTTTGGTCTGAATTCTGATGTATCCGAAGCAGCATGAAAAATGCTTCACCTTTGCCAAAATCGACCTTCCATCCAAGCCAAGACCAAAATGAATGGGTCCAGGGGCGAGAGCCTCTGGGGGGATTTGGGGAGAGAACCACTATTTATTTTAAAACTCTCCTGGCTTAAGTGGAAGCCCACCATCTGAATATAAAATTAATAAAAAAAGCGGAAAAATACAATCATGACGATTTACATTGGCATCAATGGTTTCGGTCGCATCGGCAGAAGCATCTTTCGGGCTGCCTTGACCAACCCGATGTTTGCAAATCTGACCCTCACAGCCATCAACGACCCTGCCCCCCCGGAAGTCCTGGCCCATCTGCTCAAATACGACTCGATCATGGGATCCTTGAAATATCCTGTGGAGCTGGTCGGCAACACCATGACTTTGGATGGAAAAAAAATTTCCTTTTCAGCAGAACCAGACCCAAAAACAATCCCCTGGCACCACCACGACATTGATTACGTAGTGGAAGCCTCTGGCCGATTCACGAATCTGAATAGTGCCAACCATCACCTGAAAGGGGGAGTCCGAAGGGTCGTGATTACCGCTCCGGCCAAAGGCGAGGTAAGAACTATAGTTATGGGGATCAATGAAGATGAATACGATCCACGAGTGGACCGGGTGGTCTCCAACGCCTCCTGCACCACCCATTGTTTGGCACCCGTGGCCAGGGTCATTCTCAACCGTTTCGGCTTGCGCCGAGGCTTGATCACCACCATTCACTCCTACACCAACGATCAACGCCTGATTGATTCAGCACACAACGACCTGCGCCGCGCACGTGCTGCCGGCTTATCCATCATCCCCACCACCACTGGAGCCGCAGCAGCTATTGGTCTGGTCATCCCGGAATTGACAGGACGGTTTGACGGCATGTCTGTACGTGTCCCCACAGCCAATGTCTCCCTGGTGGATACTGTCATGGAAGTGGAACACCCCTGTACCGCTGATGATGTCAATCAGGCATTGCAGGAATCTGTGAACCGGTATATGGGATTTACCATGGAACCCCTCGTCTCCTGTGATTTCCGAGAGGATACCCGATCCTCTGTTATCGACGGACTCTCAACCCGCGCCATTGAAACCACTATCAAGGTGATGAGTTGGTACAACAATGAATGGAGCTATGCCCATCGCGTTTTGGAGTTGATTCAATACATGCACTCCCGCGATATCTGAAACAGGTTCACGATTTTACACCCTGACCATCTTGGGATGGTTCGTTTAGTGGCTCTCGCCCCTGGACCCCACCAGGGGGATAATCCCCCTGGACCCCTGATAGTTAAAAATCTTTACCGAGTGACACACTGTTTTCCAGATATCAGACCAGAAGCAGACTTGAGAACCTGCTTCACACAGTGAATCCGTTCCTGTCGCAACGCCTCGCCCAAACGGGATCCCTGCAACCCCGCCTCCAAAAGAGGCCGGACATCTATGATTTTGACTGCTCGCAAACAGGCCCGCAACACATCTCCGGCGGGATAAACATCAACCTCTCCGCGACTTATGACATCTGCGGAACAGGCCATGACAAAATCCTCCAAGCCCGCTGGTTGACGCAAGGCGTCCAGTGCTTCCAGCAAAGCCATGACCTTACCCGGTCGCATCTCCAGTACCCGATGACATCGCATGTGATGCGCTGCCACCAAGAGAGCCAACCGGGCAAAACGCTTCGGTGCCCGCATCCGGTTACACAATGCAGCCACAATCCTGGCCCCGCGCTCCTCATGCCCATAATGATGCGGTAATTTTTCAATTGGGGTTTCTCCTTTGCCCAAATCATGGACAAAGGCGGCAAAACGAACAACAGGATCAGATGTCACAGCAGATGCATACTCTAAAGTCAATAACGCATGCTCAAAAGCATCCCCTTCTGGATGATACTGCGGAGAATGAATTTTTCCCTTGAGTGCCGCTATTTCAGGGAATACCACTTCCAGGGCACCACATTGATCCAATACTCGAAAATAGACGGCAGGAACCTCACTCTCCAGGGCCTTGACGGTCTCCAACCAGACCCGCTCCACGGTAAGATCCGCCAACTCTCCAGCCTGAACCAGTCCTGCCATCAGGGTCATGGTCGCTGGAGTGATGACAAATCCCAAGGCAGCCAATTGAGCCTGAAACCGGGCCACCCGCAACACCCGCAAAGGATCTTCGGCAAAGGCGGGAGAAACATGCCGCAACAAACGACGCTCCAAGTCCTCACGCCCACCAAACGGGTCAATCAGGGTTCCCATGACATCCATGGCCATGGCGTTGATTGTCAAATCCCGCCGAAATAAATCCTCTTCCAGGGAAATCCCGGCGGAAAAATCAACGGCAAATCCCTTGTATCCCCTGCCGGTTTTCCGTTCGGTCCGTGCCAGGGCATACTCTTCTTTGGTTTGGGGATGGAGAAAAACAGGGAAATCCGCTCCAACTTGTTTAAATCCACGCGCCAGCATCCTTTCAGGGGTTTCACCCACCACCACCCAGTCCCGTTCTTTTACGGGTAAACCCAACAAAGCATTCCGCACACAACCGCCAACCATCCATACGGTCATGTCAGTTGCATCCATTGATGGATCCGATCTCAGATTTAAAGACCAAGCCCCCCTCATCCCTTCACACACACCGCTTGGTGTAAAGTATGAACCGGTTCTGCCAAATCACTCTGATGCGCCATCACCTGATCAATTTCTTTGTAAGCACCAGGAATTTCATCCAACACCGAACGATCCTTGGGACACGCCACCCCCACAGTCTGCGCCTCCAAATCGTGAATCGTGAACCGGCGCATGGCTTCATTGCGTCCCATGCGTCGTCCAGCCCCATGGGCGCAAGAGTGAAACGACTCCCGACTCCCCTTGCCCACCACAATATAAGAACGACTCCCCATGGAACCGGGAATAATCCCCATATCCCCCTTCCGCGCCCGAATGGCCCCTTTGCGCGTAACCCAGACCTCAGAGCCGAAATGTCGCTCACGGGTCACATAGTTATGATGACAATCGATCCCCTCCCCGACTCCCACCACCTCGCGTCCCAAAGTCCGGGTCACAGCACCCAAAACCGCCCGCAACATGAACTCCCGATTGGCCTTGGCAAACGCTTGCGCCCAATCCGCACAGCGCACGTAATCGGCAAAATCTGACGTCCCTTCGGTGAAAAAGGCCAAATCAGGATCCGGCAGAGTGCGCAACTCCTTGCCAGCTTTCTCTTTAGCCCTTTGAATAAAATAAGTCCCGATCCGATTGCCCACCCCTCGTGAACCGGAATGACACAGAACCCACACCCGATCCTGCTCATCCACCCGCAATTCAATGAAATGATTCCCTGTGCCCAGTGTCCCCAGATGACGAACCGTGTTCGTGCGTGATGTCAACAATTTGGGATGCCGTTCCAACACATCCTGCAACACCTGCCTGATGCCATACCGGTCCCACCATACGCCAAGCCTGTCCGGAACCTCAGACCACGCCCCACGATCATTGGGTCCACCATCATCTGTTCGACCATGAGGCACGCTTTGCTCAATGGCCGAACGCAACGACTCACCATTGTCCCCAAGGTCTGCGGAGACCAAATTCAACCTCAATGCACTCATGCCGCACCCGATATCCACCCCAACAGCGGCTGGAATCAAGGCTCCAACTGTTGGTATCACCGAACCAATGGTGGCTCCCATGCCAGCATGCACATCCGGCATGGCCGCAACATGATGAAATACAAATGGCAAATTGGCCACATTCCGAAGTTGGGTCCGGGAAAGGTCATCCAGGTCGTCGGTAAAAATCTTGACTGGCACCCGCGATGCATTCATGCTTTCCTTGACTGGCACCTCATCCCTCCCATCCCTTTTTTGAACACGCAACGAACCTCACCATGATCAAAATGAACATGGGAGGCAGCATTCTGATCGCCCTGTTACTCAAACGAGCCTTCCACTGAAGCCGGGACAATTTGAAAAGATTGGCAAAATGGATTAATAGTGGCTCTCGCCCCAAACCCCACCAGGGGGAATGATTCCCCCTGGACCCTCCAACAGCTTGTCTTGCTTTAAATGGAAGGCCCTCAAATGCCAACAATCACAACCAGGGATCAATTCCGCTTGAACAAAGCCTCGGCGGCTGCCCTCGCGGCATTACCGGATATCCGGGAGTTATTCCCAGCATTCTTTCCAGACATCTTGCCACCATTTTTATTATTTTCCATCCTTGGCTGCATACCCTTGGATTTGAAATGATCACAAAAATTGGCACGCTCTTTGTCCACGATCCGTTCTGCCACAGTCTCCCGGCACTCGTTATAACTGCCTGGATCATGAAACCGGCAATTCAGACAAACACGGGTATCCTTGGAACAGCCGACACAAACGTCAGACCGTCCAAACCCGTTTGCCGGCAGCATGGCCCCACAACTCCAACAGTGCGATGCTTTTCCACCCACCATCAATCAATCTCCTGAAAGTTTTACTTCTACCAAGCGAAATGAGGTTCGACTCCACGATACCTCATGACCGCTCCCATTTCTGTACCCTTGGCCACATCTTGCCACCGATTGAATCCACAAAAAAACGCCTTTGAACAAAACTGATATTGGCTCTATCCTGCAAGAAACAAAACAGGCTGCCTCACCCATCCAGGGCACGGCCACACACCCACACCTCACCCACCAGGAATCTCATCATGCTCAAAACATCTCCGCTCCAAGGTGCCGCCTACCTCTTGCGAGGTATCCGACTGTTGACTGTCCCAGGACTGCGCCAATTCGTCCTGATGCCACTGCTGCTCAGTGGTTTTCTGTACAGCATGGGTTCCTGGTACGCCTTCAGCCGCATCCGGGAATGGTCCATGGGCATTAATGCCATGCTGCCCTCCTGGCTGCAATGGGTGGAATGGGTGGTCATCCCTCTGCTCTTTGTCCTGCTCGGAACCACCCTGTTTTGGACCTTCGGCGTGATGGCCAACCTGCTAGGCTCCCCCTTCAACGCCCTGTTGGCTGAAAAAGTGGAACATCACTTGAGCATATCTTTACACAACCAGACTCCATCAACCGGACTGCTTGGGAATATCATTCCCACCCTCACAAGCGAAATCAACAAAATCATTTATTTTCTGCTCCGGGCGATTCCGCTTTTACTGCTGTTTGTCGTGCCAGTCATCAACATTGCGGCCCCGTTGCTCTGGATACTCTTCTCTTGTTGGATGACCGCCTTTCAATATGCCGACTTTCCCATGAGCAATCACAACATGAACGACAAACAGATCCTGGCGAAACTCAGAGAAAAACGACTCCTCACCCTGGGTTTTGGTGCTGCCACAATGCTGATGACCCTGATCCCCTTCGTCAACTTTCTGGCCATGCCAGCAGCCGTGGCCGGGGCAACGGCCATGTGGGTGGAGCATTGGAGGGATTAAAAAAAAGGTCGATCACCAAACAGACCTCCCACTCCAAACCTGAACAAAATATTGGGGGCAGGAATGAACCATTCCGCCAAGTACAGTTCAAGAAACAACGCAGAGTGGAGTTTGTGGCAAGAGCCACCAATCAAAATGCACAAACCATTCCGCTTTTAAATAAAAAGCCAGCAAGCTTAAACCCGAAGCATCGAAGAAAGCACTGTGCTGTATCTGAGTTGGTGCGCATCCCATTCAAGCCGGGAGAGTTTTAAAGTAGTGTTGATAAAATCGATGGATAGTGGCACTTGCCCCAAACCCCAATCAAAATGCTCACGCCCTTGGATCCCACCAGGGGCGTAAGCTACTGGACCCCACCTCTTTGATGCATCCAATATTTTCCATGTACCCTGCATAACTGGCACACTTTTCCCTTATGGTGTTTCAAAATCCACGGAGCATGTGATTTTTTTGACACACTCCAATAATGTCACCATGATTGCTGACCACTCTGGAATCAAACCATGAAGATCCTGGCGAAAAAAGGCGAATTTCCGTTCAAACTCAACCTGTTGGAATGCCCGGTCTGCGGCAGCCATCCGCTGCATATTTACCGTTGCGTCAAATGCGCTGAAGTTCGTTGCGGCAGTGACCAATGTACCGGCAGCAAAGGAACCCAATACAAACGTTGGGCACGTAGCGGAACCATCTGCCGTCATTGCGGAGATGGCACCTACCGTTTGATGGTTACGGACTCGGAGGAGATGCTGGCGTTTGTGGCGGAATACCGTCGCCGACCAGCTCCGGCTTACGTTTCCCAACCGAAACGGTATGAAGCCGCTTGAAAACCAGAATTCTCTTGGCTACGCGCTGGATATCACCTGCGGTGACAGCGCGTATCCTCTCTGGCCATTTGTCCAGATAATCCAGCCCACGCTGATAAAAAATCACCCGGCACCAGGTTTCGGCCAACTTGTCCAAACCATCCAGTTGCAAAGGAAAGGAACCGGTCAGATAACGTTTGGTATCCCGAAGTTCCTCTTCCCCCACCTCTTCCTCGACCATACGCCGCAGTTCCTGATGAATCAGAGAGAGTACCTCACCCGCCGACTCGGTCTTGGTTTCGGTGCCCACCAGGAAAGGCCCTTGCCCAGGCAAAGGCAAAAAATAAGAGGAAACCCCATACGCCAATCCCCGTTTTTCCCGAATCGAAGTGGTCAAACGGCTCGGCAACCCGCCCCCACCCAAAATCTGATTCATGACCGTCATGGCATAAAAATCAGGATCATCCCGACTGATGCCCACCACCCCCACCCGCAAGGTGGTCTGCGGGAGATCCATCTCAATGTGACGGGTGGACCCCTCTTCCCCTGGCTCTGCCTTGGCAACCTTGGAAAAAGGACCAGGCGAGCCATTCAACCCGGCAAGATGACGCGATGTCATTTGTTTCAACTGCTCCAGGGTGACATCTCCAGCCACGGCGACCACCATGCCCGCACCGCGAAACGTTGCATCGTGATGCCGCCGCAAATCTGCCAATTCGATTTTTTTGAGACTCTCCACCGTCCCATTCACTGGACGTGCATACGGATGCTTACCGAAAATCATGGGATAGACAGCACGAATGACCCGAAAATCAGGATCTTCTTCGCTCTTGATCAATTCAGCGGTACGCTCGCGCACAGCGCGTTGAAAATCCACTGCAGCCATACGCGGTCGCATCAAGGCATCGCCAAGTCGTGTCCAGGCCTCCTCCAGATGCTCGCTCAAAGTCATCATGGTCACTTCGATGGTATCGGTACTGGCACTGGCAGACAAACTGATCCCGTAATAATGCAGCCGCTCCTGAAAAGCAACGGAATCCAGTTCCCCAGCCCCTTCGTTGAACATCCAGCTTGTCAACGACGCCACACCTTCCCGGCCTGGTGGGTCATACACCCCTCCCCCGCGCACCAGAATACGCACCTCGACCATGGGAATGGCATGATTTTCAATCAACACCACAGAGGCACCCCGTGGGGTGACAAACTGCTGAATCCTGGGCAATCCAGAAGTTTCCCCTTCCATGTCATCAGCCCATACCATGGAAACGGGAACAACCATCTGCAGGGCCATCAAACAATAAAACACGATCCAGCCAACACCCAATTGCCAACGCCGCTCGCTCATGGCTGCAATACCCCAACAGTAACCCGCTCTGGACGCAAATATTTGGCCGCCACCCGCAACAAATCCTCGGAGGTCACCGCACGCACCCGCCTGGGATAATCATCCAGCAAGATCCGCCAATCCAGATTGTTGACGCTCATGCGACCGATCAACCAGGCAATCCGGTCTATGGAATCCTGGGAATAAACATGCTCGGCAATCAAGCCGTTACGGGCTTTTTCCAATTCCCTCTCCGGGACCGGTTCACGGGTGAGCAAAGCGACTTCCTGAAAAATGGCTTTTTCCAACGCCTTGAGATCCACCCCAGGCTTGGGCATGGAGGAAATGGAAAACAACTCCCAACTCCGTGCAAAACCGCTATATCCGGCACTCGCGGAAACCGCCAAACCCTGCTCCCGGATGATTCTGTTATGCAGGCGACTGGTAGACCCATTGCCCAGCACCACGGCCAATACATCCAAAGGAATGGCATCTTGGGCCAGTTCAGGCATACCCAAAGTAGGTACGGCATAACCGGCCACCCAGACAGGCAATTTGACTGTCTTGTCAGAGACCTCCAGGCGACGTGGAGCCTCCTGAACCGGCAGATCCGGCAACCTGGCATGCTTGATCTCTGGATTGGCTTCCAACTGGGAAAAATGGTCCCGGATGCTTTTTTCGACTTGATCCAGATTCATGGCCCCCACCACCACCAGGGTCACATTGTTGGGGGCATAATAATCACGATACCAATCCTTGAGATCCTCCAAGGTCAGACCCGCAATCTCCTGCATTGAGCCGATGACCGGATGTGAGTAAGGATGCTTACCGTAAGCCAAGGCACGAAATTGTTCCATCATACGCTGGTTGGGATCTGAATCGGTGCGCATGCGACGTTCCTCGCGCACCACCTGATTTTCCGACTTGAATTTCTCTTCTGACAGTTTTAATCCTTGCATCCGGTCAGCTTCGAGTTGCAGAGCCAAATCGATGCGATCCGCAGCCAATTTGATGTAATACATGGTATAATCAGCCGTTGTCGAGGCATTGTCCTGGCCCCCTTCCCTGGCGATGATCTTGCTGAACTCCTCTGGTGCAACCTTTTGGGTACCCTGGAACATCATATGTTCGAGCATGTGCGCCAAACCGGTCTTGCCTGGAATCTCGTCTGCCGAACCAACCCGATACCACACCTGGGAAATGATCACCGGGGCCTTGTTTTCCATGGCCAGAACGACTTTCATGCCATTTTCCAGACAAAACGCACGAAACTCCAATGCCAATGCCTGATTGGGCCACAGCGACAACCACAACCACCCTCCAAACACGATCAGAGGGCGCAGACTCCATGTGAATTGAAAATTATTTGACACCACGCGACCTTTCAAGCCAACTGGGTAGACGTTCCTGTTCATCACGGGAGAGCGGTTTTTCTTCACGCGCCTGGGGTGTCTTGAACAAAATGGCGCGTGCTGACGTGGGCTGTCCATCATCCTGTCTGGTATCCTGGTACTTCGCTCCAGTACCCTTGGCCTGCATCTCTTCCTGGGGTTCGGTGCCAGGGAGGAGATTCAGGTCAGGTGGGATTTCCAAAGGTTCGCGTGTGGCGATTCGACTGGGATCCAGGAGATTCTCCTCCCAGGGCAATGTGAAATTGCTGGAACAACCAGCCATCGATAATACAGCAAAAGTGCAAACCAACAACACCGACAAAACAGATCCGCTTGATTTTTTCATGGATTTCCTCATGAGTCGGAAGAGTCCGACGTTATCAGGTGATCGAGCAGCAGCAGCCCCACCCCCAAGGTGATGGCACTGTCAGCCAAGTTGAAAACCGGCCAGGAGAGATCATGCCAATGCAGATGAATAAAATCCACCACCCATCCAAAACGCACCCGGTCTATCAGATTGCCCAAAGCACCGCCCAGGACCAATCCATAAGCTCCGACCAGAATCCAGGTATGTGCCTTGTACAACAAATACGTCACAATCACGGAAGCCACCAGGGCCACGGCACACAAAAAAATCAACCGTATCTCTGGCGCAAACCCTGTGAACAAACCAAATGCCGCCCCAACGTTGTGAACCAGAACCAGATCAAAAAAACCAGGCAACAACGTGATCCCTTTTTGAGCCAATTCCTGGGTCGCCATCCATTTGGAAGCCTGATCCAAGACAATCACCAGCACAGCAAGCAGAAATCCGACTCCCATCCGCCTCATTCACGACCCTCCAGCCATCAGGAGAAACTTCCTGGGGAGGCGATGAACCGCCTCCCCAGATTTTTTAAAAAATCATTAAAAAAAAAGAGGGGGGATTGGGGGATTCATCCCCCAAGGTCTTGCTTTTGACTTATTCTCACATAAAAGTCAACGTTAAAACTTCCTGGGGAGGCGATGAACCGCCTCCCCAGATTTTTTAAAAAAATTATTAAAAAAAAAAGAGGGGGGATTGGGGGATTCATCCCCCAAGGTCTTGCTTTTGACTTATTCTCAACATAAAAGTCAACGTTAAAACCCTGGGGAGGCGGTGAACCGCCTCCCCAGACCCCTCCACCCTTTTTTTTTAATTTTTTATTGGAGGGAGGTGAGCGTGACCACCACCTCACGGCAGCGCATACACAACTGGGCCGGCTCTCCCACACCAACAGCCGCATCCCAATTCCAGCATCGCACACACTTACCCCCTTCAGCCAGGGCAATCGCCACTTTCACGCCCTCGGTTTCGGGATCGCCAGTCAATCCGGGCGGGGCCTCGGCCTCAGGCCGGACCAAGACACGAGAGACAATAAACAAACGGTGCAACTCTTCCATGCCAAACAACAGCTCCAGCCACTCCTGATTGGCATAGAGTGTCACCGAGGCTTCCAAAAAGGAACCCAACCGTTTGTCCCGACGTTCGATTTCAAGCAAACGATAGGCCGCCGCACGCACTTTGCGTAATTTTTTCCATCTGGCATCCAAGGCGTGATCTTGCCACTGGGCCTCGGCCTGGGGAAACAGGACCAAATGAACGGAAGGGGCACGCACACCGGGCATATGTGCCCAGACCTCTTCTGCGGTAAAAGAGAGAATCGGAGCCATCAGACGGGTCACGGCTTCCAGAATATGAGCCAACACAGTCTGCGCAGAACGGCGACGCACGGATTTGGCTTCTTCACAATACAGACGATCTTTCAGAACGTCCAGGTAAAAAGCCCCCATGTCAACGGCGCAAAAATAATGGATATCCTGATAGACCCGATGAAACGCGAACTCGTCATAAGCCTGACGCACCCCCTGAATCAAGCCATGCAATTGATGCAAGGCCCAACGGTCCAATTCAGGCATTTGGGCCAGAGGGACAGACTCGGTGAGGGGATCGAAATCGGCCAGATTGCCCAACAAAAAACGCAACGTATTGCGAATGCGGCGATAGGCGTCTGCCAAACCCTTGAGAATCTCATCGGAGATGCGAATGTCACCCGAATAATCCTCGGCAGTCACCCACATGCGCAGGATATCCGCCCCATACTGTTGGATCACTTTGGCTGGGGCCATGACATTGCCCAGGGATTTGGACATTTTCCGCCCCTTGCCATCCACCACGAAGCCATGAGTCAAAACCGCCTTGTAAGGGGCTTTGCCCCGGACTCCGACTGCGGCCAACAGACTCGAATGGAACCAGCCCCGATGTTGATCCGAGCCTTCCAGATAGAGATCAGCCGGCCATTGCAAACCCCACCCCCCCGCATCCTGACGCGCCAACACGGCTGCATGGGTCACACCCGAATCAAACCAGACATCCAGGATGTCTTTTTCTTTGCCAAACCCACGCCCGCCGCACTTGGGACAACAAAAACCAGGTGGCAGAAAGGCCTCTGCCTCGCGTTGATACCAGACATCCGCGCTGGAGGCTTCGACCTGCAAGGCAATGGCTTCCACGACCTCGGCATTGGTGACGATACAACCACAGGCCGTACAGGAAATCACGGCGATGGGCACCCCCCAGGAGCGTTGACGGGAGACGCACCAATCGGGACGCACCGCCACCATGTTATGAATGCGCTCCCGACCCCAGGCCGGAATCCAACGGGTCTGCTGGATCTCTTGCAAGGCCTTGGCACGCAGATCATTGGTTTCCATGGAAATAAACCACTGCGGGGTGGTACGGATGATCACGGGTTTGTGACAACGCCAGCAATGTGGATAACTGTGATTCAACCGAGTACGCGCCAGGAGTTTGCCTTCCTGGTCCAACAAATCGGCCACGGCGTCATTGGCCTTGAAAATGTGCTGCCCGGCGAAATGGGGAGTTTCTGGCTCGAATATGCCCCGGTCATCCACAGGATTATAAACCTCCAGGCCATGGCGACGCCCCACCTCGAAGTCCTCATGACCATGTCCAGGAGCCGTATGGACGCATCCTGTACCCGCTTCCAGGGTGACGTGATTTCCCAGGAGAATGGGGGCATCGCGATCGACATAAGGGTGACGAAACCGTTTGCCTTCCAGAGCCAAACCAGGAAAGCGGGCCACGATCTCCACCTGATCACGGGAGACGCCAAAGGCATCGACTGCGGACTCCCACAGCCCCTCGGCCAGAATCAGGATCTCTCCTGGAGTCAGATTGCGGCATGTTCCAGGGTGTAAGATGCGTACTGCCACATAAGTCAAAGTGGGATGAAGACAGACCGCAAGGTTGGCGGGAATGGTCCATGGGGTGGTGGTCCAGATGACCACGGCCACATCTCCACTCACATTCAGTTCAGCCAGGGTTTCGTCCTGGGCCAAGGGAAACTTGACGTGGATGGAATTGGAAACATGATCGGCATATTCCACTTCGGCCTCGGCCAGGGCCGTGACATCCGTGACGCACCAATAAACTGGTTTGGATCCCTTGAAGAGTCCCCCACCCACCAGGAATTTTCCCAATTCCCGCAGGATGTCGGCCTCGAAACGATAATCCATGGTAAGATAGGGATGTTCCCAATCCCCGATGACGCCGAGGCGTCTGAACTCATCGCGTTGGATATTCACCCAGCGATGGGCATATTCCCGACAGTAGCCCCGAAAGCGTACCGGGTCCATGGTTTCCTTGTCCATGCCCTGCTGTTTGAGTTCCACCTCGACTTTGGTCTCGATGGGCAGGCCGTGACAATCCCAGCCAGGGACATAAGGTGCATCGAATCCCTCCATGCGACGGGACTTGATGATGACATCCTTGAGAACCTTGTTGATGGCATGACCCATATGCAAATTGCCATTGGCATAGGGGGGGCCATCGTGCAGCACGAACAGAGGCCGCCCACGCGCCTCCTGGCGCATGCGACCATAGAGATTCATCGACTCCCATTGTGCCAGAATGGCCGGTTCGCTAGCGGGCAGATCCGCCCGCATGGGAAACCGGGTATTGGGCAATTGCACTGTATCTTTATAATCCACGTCCACGCACTCCTTGGTCACGCCTTGATCAACTTTTTCCGACGACAAGTCTCGAACGGAGCATCATAAAACAGGGGCTTGTTGTTTGTCTATCAGGATCCTCTCAGTGGATTTTCCACATTGAGTCCAAAAAACCGAGAAAAATCTCTGTCCGCGCTCCACAAAACCTCCACCTGATGCGATAGACACAAAGCAGCTATCCGGGCGTCATGCACTCTGGGGCCAGCCACAGTGCCAGACAGAATCAATTGCCGTAGTTCTGGCCAGTAACCAACTTTCTCACCCAAAAGCAGAAGGCCAGGAATTTCCATCCAACAGGCCACCTGATCCAATGCCGTGTGCACAGGAGTGGGTGGATTGTAAATTTTGGATGGGTGACAATGGCGAAAAATTCGTGCAGACAAGGCCAAGGGATGGCAAAACGAGTACCCGATTCCACCAATTGGGTCATCCGGGCGTCAGCAGCATAGAAAAATTTCGAATCCTCCCGATGGGCATAAACCAAAATATTGGTGTCAATGGCAATCATACGCCCTGGCCTTCATAGATTTGTTCGCGGATTGCAGCCCAATCTTCTTCACGGATATCCGGTTGGAGACCGTTGCCCCGAAACGTAGCTTTGCATAAGCAAAAGCCTGTCTCCCTTTTTTGTTCCTGCTCCACAAAGGACTGCAAGGCCGATTCCATAACTTGGCTAAGGGTCAGATTGTGTTGATGCGCCAAATGCAAAGCGGTCAACATCAGGGTGTCATTGATTTCAATCCTGGTCATCATGGCCACTCTTGACTCCGTTTCCGTCATTCATACCACAACATATTTTTTGCTTAAGGTCAGAATGCCCTGCGGGAAAAAATCAAATCAAAAATCAAAAGCAAAACCCTGGGGGATGAATCCCCCAGACCCCCTCTTTTTTTTTAATAATTAATAAAAAAAAGGGTGGGGGGTGTTGGGGGGCGGAGAAC